>JBGPSI010000202.1:0-8816 GCA_041490045.1 Bradyrhizobium sp. | reverse complement strand
GGTGCAGTCGCCTCGAACGACGACCGAATGTGAGTTTGATCTGGCAGGCAAACCAGATCCTCGAAACCGGCTCGAACCTCCGATCGCAAACATAAGGAAGAAGGCTTATTGACACACACCATCCCCATGTGAGCAATCCAGCTTTGCGGCCCTGAACTGGCAAGCTGGATTGCTTCGTCGCCTTCGCTCCTCGCAATGACGGAGGGAGGCCGCTCACAGCACCTGGTGGACGTCGAGTTCGACACGATCCGGATACCGGGCGCCGACGCCGACAAACAGGTTTTCCATCAGCCAGCGATAATTTTCCGCACCGGTTTCAAATCTCGGCACCGAGCGGAAATAGATCAGCGCGGGATCGACGGTCTCGCCCTTGGCGAGCCGGTCCAGCAGCTCCTTCGGACCGAAGCGGACGCCGATGTTCTCGATGTAGATGACGGCCCCGTCATCCATTTCGAAGGCGTATTTGGCCTCCAGTTCAGTGAAGCCGTTCGGGCGGATGGTCTGGAAATCCGCGCCGACGGGAAAGATCGTGCCCTTCATGCCCGGCCCGCGAACTTCGCCGCCGAGGACCGCGATCACCCGCCTGACGCCGTAGCCAAGATCGCCGGCGACAATCGGCGTGCCGACCTTGATGGCGAGGCTGAAGACGTATTTGGTTTGAAGAACGGGAGCCATTTGAAGAACAGGAGCCATGGGTCGTCCCTCCCTGGAGCATGATCGGTTTTGATTGTATCAGAACCGAAGTTCCAGATTCTTGTTTTGACGCGTTTTCTTCACGCGAACCACTTCGCTCGAAAACACTTTAGTGCATCATGCGTTGCGGAAGCCAGGTCGCCAGCAAGGGAAAGGCGATCAGGATGACCAGTCGGACGAGGTCGGTCGCCACGAACGGGATCACGCCCTTGAAGATGGTGGCAAAGGACACGTCCTTGACCACGCTCTTGATGACGAAGACGTTCATGCCGACCGGCGGATGGATCAGGCCGAGTTCCACCGTCATCACGATGATCACACCGAACCAGATCGGGTCGAAACCGAGGTGGGAGATCACCGGGAAGATGATCGGCACCGTCAGGATGATCATCGCCATCGCGTCCATCAGGCAGCCGAGCACCAGGTACATCAGCATGATCAGCGCCAGCACGCCGTAGCTGCCGAGCCCAAGGCCGGTGAGGAATTCCGTGACCTTTTGCGGAGTCTGCGTCACCGTCAGGAAATAGCCGAAGATCAGGGCGCCGATCAGCACCGTGAACACCGCCGCTGCGGTGCGGGTCGCCTGCAACAGCGAGGCCAGGATCTTCTCCTTGTCCAGCCGGCCGGTGACCACGCCGATCAGGAACGCGCCGGTGGCGCCGACGCCGCCGGCCTCGGTCGGGGTGAAGCGCGGCAGGAAGGGCAGGCCGTAGAGCCCGCCGATCACGAACACGAACAGCAGCACGGGCGCCCAGATATCCTTGAGCCCGGCAAAGCGCTCGCGCCAGGTGGTGGTGGTGCCCTTCGGCAGGAAACCGGGGCGGAAATAGCCGATCAGCGCGATGGTGATCATGTACATGGTCATCGCCAAGAGGCCCGGAATGATGCCGGCGATGAACAGCTTGCCGATGTCCTGCTCGGTGATGATGCCGTAGACCGCGAGCACCGTCGACGGCGGCAGCATGGCGCCCAGCGTGCCGCCGGCCGCGATCACGCCGGTGGCGAAGGATTGCGGATAGCCGAAGCGGCGCATCTCCGGATAGGCTACCGCCGAGAACGTCGCGGCGGTCGCTACCGACGAGCCGCAGATCGCTGCGAAGCCGCCGCAGGCCGCGACGGTGGCGATGCCGAGCCCGCCGCGCAAATGACCGACAAAACTGTTGGCGGCGCGGAACAGATCGCGGCTCATGCCGGAATTGCTGACGAAGGTGCCCATCAGCAGGAACATCGGAATCACGCCGAACGTATAGTCGGTGACCGTGCGCATCGAGGTCTGGCCGACCAGTTTCAGCGCCGGCGTGCCGCCTACCAGATAACCGAAGCCGGAAACGCCGACGAGGCCCATCGCCATGCCGACCGGCACGCGCAGCAGCATCAGCGCAAACAGCGCGACGAATCCCAGGACGGCGACGGCGTCGGTACTCATCGTAAGTCTACTCCGTGCCCTTGACCTTGGGGTCGTGCATCTCTTCGGGGTGGAAAATCAGCCGGTAGGTACGGATCGCGATCAGAAGCACCGCGGAGACGTCACCGGCCCAGGCGACCGCGAAGAACGGCCAGGTCGGCATATGCATATCGAAGGTGAGGACGTGATCGTTATAGGTGCCGCGCACCTTGTCGAACAGCGTCCAGGTCTGCACGGTGACGACGAACAGCAGCACCAGCGTCGCAAACACGTCGATCAGGCGCTGATACTTGGGGCCGACATTCGCCCAGACCAGATCGACGGTGATGTGGGTGCCGCGATAGCTGGTGGCGGCGATGCCCCAGAAGATCAGAATGCCCAGCATGAGGCGCCCGATATCGAAGGAATCGGGAATCGAGTAGTTGAAGAGATTGCGCAGCAGCACCGAGATGAAGATGTTGGCCGCAACGAGGCCGACGAATCCGGCCGCAATCCATTCGATCGTATCGATGAAACGATCCATCGACGCGCGCTTCATATCCGCTCCACACGGTCAGGGATTTCAGGAGAAAACGGCGGCGGGAATATCCCGCCGCCGCGACGAAAGCTGCAGAGCTGTTATTGCGCCAGGGCGTTGTATTTGGCGAGCGAGGCCTTCAGTTCCGCAAGTGCCGCGTCCGGATCGGTGCCGGTCTTCTTGACGGCGTCGGCCCAGGTCTTGACCAGCGGCTCGGACGCCTTCTTCCACAGCGCGGTCTGGTCCGCCGTCAGCTTGTAGACTTCGTGGCCTTCCTCGGCCTTCACCTTGTCGATACCGGCGTCCTCGAACTTGCCCCAGGGCTCGCCGACACGGCCGGCGGCTTCGGTGTTGCAGTTGTCGTCGATCGCCTTCTTCTGGCGGTCGGACATCTGGTTGTAGACGTCCTTGTTCATCACGAAGGCGAAGGTCGTGACATAAAGCGGCGCGTCCATGTGGTATTTTGTCACCTTGTCGATGCCGAACAGCACCAGCGATCCCCATGGGAAGGTGACGGCGTCGGCGACGCCGCGCTCGATGATGTCGCGGACTTCCGGCGCCGAGGACTGCACGTTGGTGCCGCCGAGCAGCGTCACGAAATTCGCAATCGTCGCATCCGCCGGGCGGATCTTCATGCCCTTGATATCGTCGGGCACCACGATCTTCTTGGCTTTCGAGTGGAACGACGACGGCGAATGGATGAAGGCCAGGCAGAACTTGACGTCCTTCATCTCCTTCTCGGCATATTTGCGGTACCAGGCATCGAGCCCCATCGAGCCGCCCTTGGCGCTCGACATCAGGAACGGCAGTTCGCCGGCGCCGATGATCGGGAAGCGGCCGGGCTGATAGCCCGGATTGATGTAGGTGACGTCGGCGATGCCGTCGCGCGCCATGTCGTAATGGTCGAACGCCTTGCCGAGCTGCTGGGCCGGATAGACCTTGTAGTGGATGGTGCCGCCGCTTTCCTTCTCGACCGCGGCGCCCCAATCCTCCAGCGCCTTTTGCAGCGGATGCGACGCCGGCACCCAGTGCGACAATTTCAGATCGAAGGTCTTTTCCTGCGCGAACGCGGGCGTCACACTGGCGGCCAGCAGCAACGCCAAAAACGTCTTCCTCATCGACATCTTCTCCCTCATGGCCCGGGCTTTCATGGCCCTTTGCGGTTATTGTTATATGATATAATTATCATTGCAAGCACGGGCGCCAACGTTCGCCCCGGCTGGTTGAAGCCTATAATAATCAGGGGGGCAAGTATTGCGGACAAAAGTAGCAATCATTGGCGCGGGGCCGGCGGGATTGCTGCTCGGACACCTGCTTCACACCTATGGAATCGACAACGTCATCCTGGAACGCCAGACGCCGGACTACGTGCTTGGCCGCATCCGCGCCGGCCTCCTGGAAGAGGGCACAGTGGCGCTGCTCGATGAAGCCGGCGCAGGCGGCCGCGCCCACCGCGAGGGCCTGGTCCATGAAGGCGTCGAACTTGCCTTCGCAGGCAGCCGCCACCGCATCGACCTGAAGGCGGCGACCGGCAAGACGATGATGATCTACGGCCAGACCGAGGTGACGCTCGATCTGATGAACGCGCGCAAGGCGGCCGCGCTGACCTCGGTCTACGAAGCCGCCGACGTGGAGCCGCACGATTTCGACACCGATCATCCGCGTGTCACTTACGTCAAGGATGGGGTTACCTGCGAGATCGCCTGCGATTTCATCGCCGGCTGCGACGGCTTCCACGGCGTCAGCCGCGCGAGTGTAAAGCCCTCCGCGATCAAGACGTTTGAGCGGGTCTATCCGTTCGGCTGGCTCGGCATATTGTCGGAGACCCCGCCGGTCAGCCATGAACTGATCTACTCCAACCACGCTCGCGGCTTCGCGCTGTGCACCATGCGCTCAATGCGCCGCAGCCGCTATTACGTGCAATGTTCGCTCGACGACCACGTCGATCAATGGCCGGACGAGCGGTTCTGGGACGAATTGAAGCGACGGCTGGACCAGAAGGCGGTTGACAACCTCGTCACCGGCCCTTCGATCGAAAAGAGCATCGCGCCCTTGCGCAGCTTCGTCGCCGAACCGATGCGATTCGGGCGAATGTTTCTGGCCGGCGACGCCGCGCATATCGTGCCGCCGACCGGCGCCAAGGGCCTCAACCTCGCCGCCAGCGACGTGCATTATCTCTCGCGCGCATTGCAGGAATATTACGACGAGAAATCGGCCGCCGGAATCGACGACTATTCGCAAAGGGCGCTGTCGCGGGCCTGGAAGGCGGTGCGCTTCTCCTGGTGGATGACCTCGATCCTGCACAAGTTTCCCGACGAGGGTGAGATCGGCGCGCGCATCCAGCTGGCCGAGCTCGACTATCTCGTGCATTCGAAGGCGGCGACGACGGCGCTGGCGGAGAATTACGTGGGATTGCCGTATTAGGGGATACCAGCGTCGTCATTGCGAGCCAACGGGTCGCGCGAATGCGCGCCCGATGGCAGGCTCCGCGAAGCAATCCACCGCCGCGAGGAAGAGCTGGATTGCTGCGTCGCTTGCGCTCCTCGCAATGACGACGTGAAGGCATCTCGTTTCAAACACCCGCCAAAATCCCGTTTAAAACTTTGTAGGCGGTGAAATTTCCGCGCGCATCGCGTCTAATGGCGGGCACGTCGCACAACACACGAGACCGTGCATGATCGACACCGATATCCCCGCAGGTTTCGAGCCTCATTTCCGCAAGAGTCCGCTCACCGAGCCTTGGGAGCCGCTCTATTCGAAACGCACCGACAAGGCTGTGATCATTGGATTGCGACTGGCGAAGCCGCACACCAATGGGCGCGGCCTGATTCACGGCGGGCTGATCGCGGCCCTTGCCGACAACGCGATGGGCTACAGCTGCGCGCATGTCATGGGCGGGGTATCGTCGCTGGTGACGATCGGGCTCGCGGTCGATTTCATCGGTACCGCGCAGGTCGGGCAATGGCTCGCGGTCGAAAGCGACGTGATCAAGACCGGCAGCACGATCTGCTTCGCGCAAAGCCTCATCAAGGCCGACGACGTCGTGATCGCCCGTGCCAACGCGACGTTCCGCGTGGTGCCGAAGAAGGGGTAAGCGATCAGTTCGGGTCGATGTCCGATTTTCTTTCGTCATGCCCGGCCTTGTGCCGGGCATCCACGCCTTTGGGCTGGCTCGCGAAAAGACATGGATGGCCGGGACAAGCCCGGCCATGACGACGGTTGGGCGTCCTGATCACGTTTGACCAAACCGCCAGTCGGCGGTCTCGATCACGAGATCGATGAACGCCCGGACCTTGGCCGACAGCAGCCGCGAGGTCGGATAGACCAGGTGGATCGGCAGCGGCTTCTGCTCGAATTTCGCCAGCACGATTCTGAGCCGGCCGCCCCCAAGCGAGTCGGCCGCCTGGTAAAACATCACCCGCGTCAGGCCGCCGCCCGCTTCCGCATATTGGATCGCGGCGTCGGCGCTGTTGGTAATAAAGCGCGGCGCATGCGCCACGCGCACCTCGCTTGCGTCCTCGACAAAGCGCCAGTCCGGCGACGCGGTCGTGGCGCCGAACTGGATGGTGTCGTGCGCGGCGATGGAAGCGGGCGTCTTCGGCTCGCCGCGCGCCTTGAGATAGGCCGGTGAGGCGACCACGATCCGCCGCATCTCGCCGACATGGCGCGCAACAAGCGTCGAGTCGGCGAGGTGACCGATCCGCACCGCGAGATCGACGCCGTCTTCCACCAGATTGATCATCTGGTCCGAAAGCCGCAGTTCGCCGGAAACCTCGGGATGGCGTTTCAGGAAAGCCGACATCACCGGGCTGACATGGAGGCGCCCGAAGCCGACCGGCGCAGAAATCACCAGCCGTCCGCTCGGCAGCGTGCGCTCGCCCTCGGCGGCGCCCTCGGCTTCCTCGACATCGCTGATAATGCGCCGCGCCCGCTCCAGATAGCGCGTGCCGACATCGGTCAGGGCGACCTGCCGGGTAGTCCGCTGCAAGAGCCGCGCGCCAAGGCGCTCTTCCAGCGCCGCGATCAGCCGCGTCACCGCCGATGGCGATAAATGGAGCTTGCGCGCGGCCGGCGCAAACCCCTTCAGGTCGGCGACTGCGATAAAGGCCTGCATGGCATCGAGCCGATCCATGGGATTATTTCATATATTGCAATTATGAAGTGTCAATACAGATAATTGTTTCCGAAAGAGATATAGCTACGTTGCGGTCATGGCGAGCAGGCGCTCGCTGCAAACCTGTCCAGAAGGAAGAACGCCATGTCCCGCCTCCCCACTCCCGCCTCGATCGAAGCGTCCCCGGCCGCCTCGCAGCCATTGCTGCAGGCGGTCAAGAAGCAGCTCGGCGTGGTGCCGAACCTGTTTCGCCTGGTTGGCAACAGTCCCGCCGCGCTGGAGGGCTACCTCGGACTGAATGGCGCGCTTGCCAAAGGTGCGCTCGAAGCCCCGACCCGCGAGCGCATCGCACTGGCGGTCGCCGAGATCAACGGCTGCGATTATTGTCTTTCGGCACATTCCTATCTGGGCAAGAATCTGGCGAAGCTCAGCGACGCCGAGATTGCCGCAAATCGCGGCGGCGGTTCAACCGATGCCAAGGCCGACGCGGCGGTCCATTTCGCCGTCGAACTCGTCAACGCCCGCGGCCACGTCTCCGCGGCCGATGTCCAGGCGGTCAAGCAGGCGGGCTACAACGATGCGCAGGTGATCGAGATCGTGCTGCATGTCGCGCTGAACACGCTCACCAACTACGTCAACGAAATGGCGAAAACCGAGATCGATTTCCCGGTGGTTACCGCGAAGGCCGCATGAGATAGCCATTGCGGCACGCCTCCATTCCACGGCGTGCCGCGTGTCTTGATACGAAGCAGGGTTTGAAGGAGCCTCCGATGTCAGGCACTCACACGTATTCCAGCGACGTCGCGTTTACCCCCGCTGTAAAAGCGATCCAGACCGCCAAGGGATCGCGCCAGGCTTACGCCCATGTCGAGGCGCGCGGCGGCTGGCGCACGGAGATCGACGAGCATCTCGCGGCGTTCCTGGCCGACGCCAACAGTATGTATTTCGCGACTGCCAGCGCGGACGGCCAGCCCTACATCCAGCATCGCGGCGGGCCCAAGGGCTTCATCCGGGTGCTGGACAAGAACACGCTGGCGTTCGCCGATTACAGCGGCAACCGGCAATACATCACGCAAGGCAATTTGTCCGAAAACAGCAAGGCGCATATCTTCCTGATGGACTATGCCCATCGGCGCCGCGTCAAGATCTGGGGCGAGGCGCGCGTGGTCGACGACGATCCGGCGCTTCTGCAGTCGCTGATGCCGCAGGGCTACAAGGCGCGCCCCGAGCAGGTCATCCTGTTCAGGATTTCCGCCTGGGACACCAATTGCCCGCAGCACATCCCGCAGAAATTCGACGCCGCCGACGTGGCGGCGGCGCTCGCCGCCCGCGATGCCAGGATCGCGGAACTCGAGGCAGAGCTGGCGGCGCTGAAAGGCACGCCTGCTCCGTGAGGTAAGATTCAGGCGGCCTGTCGCTGCGAGGTCCAGGCGAAGTCGGGATAGTATTGCTGCATCATCCTGTCGACATAGTCGGTGAGATTTCGGAAGTGCTCGGTGCGCTCGCGCAACGGTGAGGCGAAGAACGGCGTCAGGATTCCCGCCAGCGCGGCGAACGCGGTGGCGTCGGTGCCGCAGGGCGTATCCCCCATCAGATAGGGCTTGTCGCCGAGTTGCACCGACAGCGCGAACAACGAGCGGATCGCCAGGTCGACGTCCTCATCCGGGGCATGGCGGCCGAGACCGCTCAACAGATAGTTCTCGGCCACGCGGAATTGCGCGTCCTCGCGGAGTTTTTCCCGCATATGCTCGGGCGCGCCATCGAAGAAATGCGAAGGCCCCTTGGCGAAATTTTCAGCATCGACCCAGCGTGCGCCGACCAGCGCCCAATAGACGTGATGCTCGATCATCCGTTCGAACGCCCAGGCCTGCGCCCGCGCCTGCAGGCTGAGCGGCGCATCGAAGTCGAAGCCGTATTTGCCCTCGACATGGGCGCGGATGAAGGTCGAATCGGCGATGCTTTCGGCGTCATCGACGATATAGGGCAGTTGCCCCTTTGGAGAGGCCGGCGGCATCGCCTTTTCCTTGCGGTAGGCAAGGCCAGCCATCTTCAGCTGGACCTCGGTCTTGGTCACGAACGGGCTTTTT
>JBGPSI010000201.1:0-8848 GCA_041490045.1 Bradyrhizobium sp. | reverse complement strand
TGACGCTGTATCTGAACGCGCAGGAGATCGTCACCATGATGACGATCGGCGACTACCCGGAATATCTGGCGCTCGGCTATCTGCTCAATCAGAACATGCTGAAATACGACGACGTCGTCACCGAGGTCGAATATGACGACGACCTGCAGGTGGTGGTGGTGCGCACCGAGCATCACACCAATTTCGAGCAGAAATTGAAGAAGCGTACGCAGACCTCGGGCTGCGCGCAGGGCACCGCGTTCGGCGATCTCCTCGAAGCGGTGGAAAGCGTCGCGCTGCCGCAAGCGGAGCTGCGCACCTCCTGGCTCTATCAGATGACGCACACCATCAACACCATGCCCTCGCTCTATCTCGAGGCCGGCGCCATCCACGGCTGCGTGCTGTGCAAGGAGGGCACGCCGCTCTGCTACACCGAAGACGTCGGCCGCCACAACGCGGTCGACAAGATCGCGGGCTGGATGTTCCGCCATGACGTCGATCCCGCCGACAAGATCCTCTACACCACCGGACGGCTGACCTCCGAGATGGTGATCAAGACGGTGCGGATGGGAATCCCGATCCTGATTTCGCGCTCGGGCTTTACGGCATGGGGCGTCGACCTCGCACGGCAGGTCGGGCTGACGCTGGTCGGCCGCACCCGCGGAAAACGCTTCATCGCGCTGTCCGGCGAAACACGCATCGTCTACGATCAGGACCTCGCCTACGTCGAAGAGGAATCGGCGCGTCACAAGCGCAAGGGCGCCGACCGTGACGAATAATGAAGCGCCGGCGACCCCTGGCATATTGCTGGCCGGCGGACTGGCGCGGCGCATGGGCGGCGGCGACAAGCCGATGCGCACGATCGGCGGCCACACCATCCTCGCGCGCGTGATCGCGCGGCTCAAGCCGCAATGCGACGGACTGATCCTCAACGCCAATGGCGATCCGGCGCGGTTTGCGGGTTTTGGCCTGCCGGTGATCCCGGATTCGGTTGCGGATTTTCCGGGCCCACTCGCCGGCATTCTCGCCGGCCTCGACTGGACTGCGGCGAACCGGCCGGAGGTTTCCTGGGTCTTGAGCGCGGCGGCGGATTGTCCGTTCCTGCCGCGCGATCTCGTCAAGCGCCTGCACCAGGCGCGCGCCGAAGAGAACGCGCAACTCGCGGTCGCCGCCTCCGACGGCCAGTCGCATCCCGTGATCGGATTGTGGAGCGTGGGCTTGCGCGAGGAGCTTCGCCACGCGCTGGTGGTCGAAGACATAAGAAAGATCGACCGCTGGACCGCGCGCTACAGATTGGCCACCGTGACGTGGCCAACCACGCCGCTCGATCCCTTCTTCAACGCCAACACCATGGATGACATCGCGGAAGCGGAACGGTTGGCGGCGCTGGACGGGGGCTAGTTCACTTCTCCCGGAGGATTTCGATCATGACCATCACGCCGAAACTGAAGGGCCGTGTCGCGCTGGTGACGGGCGCCTCGCGCGGCATCGGGGCTGCGGTTGCCATGGCCCTTGCCGAGGCCAGTGCTGCCGTCGCGGTCAATTATCGCGAGCGCGCCTGCGAGGCCGATGCCGTCGTGGCTGAGATCAAGCGCAAGGGCGGCCGCGCGATCGCGATATCGGCCGACGTGTCGCAAGCCGCTGCTGTGGCAAAGATGATCGAGCAGGTCACGTCCGCGCTCGGCGGAATCGATATCCTCGTCAACAACGCCGGCATGGCGATCGTGCGCGGCATCGATGACCTGACCGAAACCGACTTCGATCAGACCATTGCGGTCAACCTGAAATCCGCCTTCCTCTGCACCCAGGCCGCGGTGCCGTCGATGCGCGCGAAGAGATGGGGCCGCATTGTCAATATCTCCTCGGGCGCCGCGCGCGGCGCCGGCGCTATCGGTGTGCACTACAATGCGTCGAAGGCCGGCATGGAAGGGCTGACGCGCGGCTATGCGGCGCGGCTGGTCAAGGAAGGCATTACCGTCAATTCGGTGGCGCCCTCGCTGATCGAAACCGACATGATGCGCGGCCGGTCGGATTTGGCGCGCAATATCCCGCTCGGCCGGCTCGGACAGCCGAATGAGGTCGCGCAGGCGGTGCTGATGGTGCTCGGCAACGACTACATGACGGGCCAGACGATCGTGCTCAACGGCGGCATGGCGTTTATTTGAGCGGGTGGCCGCATCAATTCTCTGCGTCGTCCCGGCCAAGCGAAGCGCGAGCCGGGATCCATAACCACAGGCTCGTGTAATTGAGAAGGCTGGAGCCCCATCTCGTACAACAACAGCTATCGGTGGTTATGGGTCCCCTGAATTCACGGGGACGACTCGTGGAAAGAGTGACGTTTACGCCGGCCGAAATCCCGCCTGCGTCAGCGCCGCGCGAGCTTCCTGCGACGCCAGCGCCTTGAGAAACGCCTGTACCGCCGGGCGACCTTTCCGCGCCGTCACCAATGCAAAATCATAATGCTCTTCGGCGAACGGAATGAATCCGAGCCCCGCGGCATGCGCGACCGGCGCAATGGTCATGCCCCAGTCGGCGCGATGCTGCGCGATCGCGGCGGCGACGGCATTATGCGACTTCGGCTGGTTCCAGTAGCCGTCGGGCCTGACATCGCCGAGCAGCCGGTCGATCAGGATGCGGGTGCCCGCACCCTGGTTGCGGTTGACCATGATGCAGGCGAGATCAGTGAGCGCGGCGCGCACCGCGGCTTGCGCGTCCTTCGCGCCCTCGAACCGCGCATCGCCCTTGCGAAACACGATGCCCTGCATCCGCCGCCAGCCCGGCACCAGTTCGAGGCCGGCGCCGAGAAACGGCATGTTGTAGGTCTCGGTCTTCTCATCGAACAGATGGATCGGCGCGAAATCGCATTCGCCGCGCCTGGCCGCGGCGAGGCCGCCGAGGCTGCCGACCGCGATCGAACGCACCGCAAGGCCGGCGTGCGCCAGCTGCGCCGTCACCAGGTCGAGCCCGGTGCAGTGGCTGCCGACGATGACGAGATCCGGCACCCGTACATGCGGCGTGAACAGCGTCACCTCGGCCTCGGTCCCGGCCGGCATCTGATCGGCCAGCGCATCGATCTTCAAAAAGCCGTCGGCCTGCGCGAAGGAAGTGATCGCGCCAGATCCCTTGCCGGAGGGATAGGCGATCAGGCCGTCAGTCCCCTCGACCAGCGACACCATCACGAATTCGGTGCGGCCGAGTTCGGAAGCTATCCGCACCGGGACTTTTGCCGCGACCCTCGCGTCGGAACGCGGCGGCAGCCCCGCCATCCGCCGCAGCACGGGCACGATCATGTCGTGGAAGGTGAACATCGCCGAGGTCGGAAACCCCGGCAGGATCACCACCGGCTTGCCGTCGCAGACCGCAAGACACAGCGGCTTGCCGGGCTTCAGCGCCACGCCATGGGCGATGATGCCGGGCTTGCCGAGCCGGGCGATGATGCGGTGGGAAACGTCGCCCGCGCCCTTCGAGGTGCCGCCGGACAAGACCAGCATGTCGCTGGTCGCAAGCGCCTCGCGCATCGCGGCTTCGAGCTTGGCTTCGTCGTCGGCAACGGCGCCGAGAAAGATCGCTTCGCCGCCGTTCTCGTTCACCGCCGCCGCGACGATCGCGCCATTGGTGTCGTAGATCTCGGCGGGGCCCAGGGGCCGGCCCGGCTGCACCAGTTCGTCGCCGGTGGAGAGGATGGCGACGCGCGGCCGGCGCGCGACGGAGATTTCCGCGATCCCGCAGGCCGCGCACATGCCGATCTCGCGCGAGCCGATCACGGTGCCGGCGCGCAGCAGCGCCTCGCCGCGCGCGATATCGGAACCGGCATAGGACACGAATTGCCCGGGCGAGGCGGCGCGGCGGATCTCGATCGCGCGCGGTCCGACCGGCTGGGTATGCTCGACCATGACGACGGCGTCGGCGCCGCGCGGCAGCGGGCCGCCGGTCGCAATGGAGGTCGCCGTTCCCGACAGCACCGGCCGCGCCGGCGCGGTGCCGCAGGCAATGATCTCGTCGTTCAGCTTGACCCGCACCGGGGTGGCTTCACTGGCGGAAGCGAGATCGGCGGAGCGCACCGCAAAGCCGTCGACATTGGAGCGATCGAACGGCGGCACGTCGATCGGCGCCACGACATCCAGCGCCAGCGTGCAGCCGAGCGCGTCGGAAAGCTGCCGTGGCTCGCCCTGAACCGCCTTGGGGAACAGCGCGGCCTCGAACCGGGCCAGCGCCTCTTCGCGCGACAGGATGGTCAGGAACTGGTCCTGATCCATAGTATCGCGGTTTTTCGGCGAAGGCGCATTGGTCATACGGGAACCATAAACCCTATGTCAGTCCCGCAGCATATAGGCATCGACCGGCGTACCTGCAGCAAAGCCTTCGGCCCCGCCGGGCACCGCCAGCCATGCGTCGGCACGGGCCATCGCATCAAGCGAGAAGTCGCCGACCGCCAGCGGCAGCCATCGGCCCTCGATCTGTTGCAGCAGCACGAGTTCGGCAATGCCCACGCTCGAGGCAATCTTGCGCGCAAGCGGCAGGGTGACGGGCTGCCGCGGCAAAAGCCCGGACAACAGGTCCAGCACGGGAAGCGCTAGCGTCCACCACGCCGCGAGCGCCTGATCCGGCGCGCCCGGCAGCGCGATCACCGGGATGTTTCCAACCCTGCCGACAGCCGCGGTCCGGCCTGGCAGCAACGCGATGCCATGGGCGATGACCTCGCCGCGCCTGGCCAGGGCCGCGACGACCGCATCATTGCCGCCGACGCCGCTGCCGCCCGTGGTGACGAGCATATCGCATGCGTCCGCTCCGGCCGCCTCGGCAACAGATGCCGCATCGCGTCCCGCGGCTTCGATGCAGACGACGGCCGCCCCCGCCGCCTGCGCGCTTTCGGCGATCAGCCGCGCCGTCACCGCAGCGCCGGAGATGGCGGGGATATTGACGAGGCGCAGCCGCGGGCGGCGCACATTCAGTTCCGCAAGGCCTCCCGCGCGCGCGATCAGCAGATCGAGCGGCCGAATACGCCGGCCGGGAGCTATCACCGTGCTTGCTTCGAAGATTTCGCTGCCCGCGCGGCGAACGCCCTGTCCGGGTGTCGCTTCCGCCAACGCCTGAACCATTGGACCGGTTTGATCCAGGAGGTCGGCATCGATCACGCAGTCGCAGCCCGCCGGCATGGCTTCGCCGGCTTCGACCCAGACCGGCGACGCGGAAAGCGGCAGCGGCGAATAGGACGAGGCGCCGACGAGATCGCGGGCGCGCAAGGCCCAGCCATCGCTGACGGCGACGTCGCGGGAAGGATGCGCGTGAAGCGGCGGCATATCCGCCGCGACGCTGCCCAGGGCTTCCGCAAGCGGAAGTGCGGCAGGCGGGACCGGCTCAATCCCCCGCAGCAGCGCCGCGAGCGCTGCATCGAGCGGGGTGAGCGAAACCGGCAGGCGCTGGGTCGGGATCATCTGGAAATGGTGGACCACGCATCGTCCCTTTGGCAACTCGATTCAAATTCAATGTCATCCCGGCGAACGCTTGGACCGCCACTTGGTGGGGTGGGCAAAGCGAAGCGTGCCTACCAGCTGGGTTTGATCATGCAATCGGAAGAAGAATGGTGGGCACGGCGCGAAGAGCGCCTTTGCCCACCCCACGTATCCCTGCCAGTTCGTCCAAACGAGAGGACACGGCGCCGCGATGAGCGCTACGGCGCTCACGCTGGGGGTCGCGGCGTTCGCCGGGACGACGTTACATTCAAGTTCCCTTTTTCTCCGCGTCGGGAAAGAACAACTGCTGGCCGTCGATCTTGTAGCCCGCGATCACCTTCTGGCCTTCCGGCGAGATCAGCCAGTCGACGAAGGCCTGGCCGAGTTCCTTCTTAACGGTCGGGTATTTCGCGGGATTCACCAGCATGACGCCATATTGATTAAATAGCCGCTTATCGCCCTCGACCACGATTTCGAGATCGCCGCGGTTCTTGAAGGAGATCCAGGTGCCGCGGTCCGACAGCGTGTAGCCGTTCATGGCGGCCGCGGTGTTGAGCGCCGCGCCCATGCCCTGCCCGATCTCGCGGTACCACGGGCCCTTGGTGGCGGCGATGTCGATGCCGGACTGCTTCCAGAGCGCGAGTTCGGCCGAATTGGTCCCGGACCGGTCGCCGCGCGAGATGAACGGCGCAGCCTTGGCCTGAATGGTCTTCAGCGCGGTTTCGATGTCCTTGCCCTTGACGCCGGCGGGATCGGCCTTCGGCCCGATCAAAACGAAGTCGTTGTACATCACGTCGAAGCGTTTGACGCCAAACCCCTCGGCGAGGAATTTTTCCTCCTGCGCCCTGGCGTGGACGAACACCACGTCGGCATCGCCGCGCCGCGCGGTGTCGAGCGCTTGTCCCGTGCCTTGCGCGATCACCTTCACCTCGATGCCGGTCCTGGCCTTGAAGATCGGCAGGAGATAGCCGAACAGTCCGGAATCCTGCGTCGAGGTGGTCGAGGCCACCACGATCGACTTGTCCTCGGCGCCGGCGGGCGTGAAATGGGCCAGCGTGGCAACCAGAACCGCCGACGCGAGCAATGAAAAACGAGACATGGATTCCTCCTTCAGCACATCAAATCACGAGATCGCCACGCAGGAAGGCGGCGGCCTCCGTCGTCTTGGGATGATCGAGAAAATCTTCCGCTCTGCCCCGTTCGCACAGCGCACCACGAACCAGAAAGATCACATCGCCGGCGAGCCTTCGCACCTGGCCGAGGTCGTGCGAGGCCATCACGATCTTGATGCCGGATCGTGCGGCGCTCAGCACGATCTCCTCGACGCCGCGGGTCGCCGCGGGATCGAGATTGGCGGTGGGCTCGTCGAGCAGAAGAATTTCCGGATCGCGCGCCAGCGCGCGGGCCAGCGCGAGCCGTTGCTGCTCGCCGCCGGACAGCCGCCGCGCCGGCCGCTGCGCCAGGCCGGAAAGCCCGACGCGATCGAGCAGCGCTGCGATGCGCCCGGCGCGCTCGCGGTGCGGCGCACCTGCCTGCGCCAGCGCATAGGCGATGTTGGCGCTGGCGGTCCTTCGCAGCATCACCGGGCGCTGAAACAGGATGGCGCGGCGCGCCACGGCGCGATCGGCGCGGCCGCCCCAGGTGATGCGGCCGGCCGATGGCGCATCGAGCCCCATGCACAGCCGCAACAAGCGGGTCTTCCCCGCGCCGTTCGGCCCGACGATCAGCGTCGGCGCGCCGGGGCTGATCGCCAGGCTCACACGGTCGAGCATCATGGTCGAGCCCGCCTGCAGCGAGACGTTATCGAGAACCAGGGGAAGATCGCTTGCCGGCGCCCGCATGGTCAGCCCGCCTGCCGTTCGGACCAGACCCGCGTGCCCCAGGCGGCAGCGTTGATCGCCAGAACGATGGCGACCAGGATGAGTCCCAGCCCCATCGCCAGCGGCAGGTCGCCCTTGGAGGTCTCGAGCGCGATCGCCGTGGTCATGGTGCGGGTGAAGCCGTTGATGTTGCCGCCGACGATCATGACCGCGCCCACTTCGGCGGCAGCGCGACCAAATCCCGCCAGCAAGGCCGTGACCAGGCTGAAGCGCGCGTCCCACAACAAGGTCGTCATGCGGCCGACCGGGCTGACATCCATCGCGGTGAGTTCGTCGCGGTACTCGGCCCAGAGATCCTCGACCGTCTGGCGCGTCGGCGCCGCGATGATCGGCACGATCAGGATGGTCTGGGCCACCACCATCGCCGTCGGGGTGAACAGGACGCCGAACGACCCGAGCGGTCCGGAGCGCGACAGCAACAGATAAACCGCAAGCCCGACCACGACCGGCGGCAGCCCCATCAGCGCATTGAGCAGCACTACCAGCACCGAGCGGCCGGGAAAGCGCGTCAGCCCCAGCAGGGCGCCGAGCGGCATGCCGATCAGCGCGGCCAGCGCGACCGCCGACAGGCTGACGGCGAGCGACAGCCGCACGATCGCAAACAGCGCGGAATCGCCGTTCAGGATCAGCTGCCAGGGGCTGAGTTGGTCGGACATCGTTTTCTCCGTATGTCCTGTTCGGCAAGAATTCCACAACTGTCAATTGATTGAAATGGCGCAGAAATATGCATAAAAGTGCAGGATGGAATTTCTGACCACCAGCGAGGCTGCCGACTACCTCCGGCTGGGCGAGCGCAAGCTCTACGAATTGGTTACCGCTGGCGCGATTCCCTGCAGCAAGGTGACGGGCAAGTGGCTGTTTCCGCGCCACGAACTGGATCTTTGGGTGCTTGCGGGGCTGGCCCGGCCCAACGGCATGATGATAGCGGAGCCGCCGCCGATCGTCGGGGGCAGCCAGGACGATCTGCTGGAATGGGCGCTACGCGAGTCCGGCTCCGGCCTCGCATCCCTGGCCGAGGGCACCATGCGCGGCGTCGACCGGCTCGAGCGCGGCGAGGTGATCGCCGCAGCCGTGCATTTCCACAGCCCGGCGATGCCAGAAGGTTCCGCCGACGACGCCAATATCGCGGCGGTGCGCACGATGCCGGGCCTGCATGATGCCGTGCTGGTCGGCGTGGCACGCCGCGAACAGGGGCTGCTGCTGGCACTCGGCAATCCGAAACAGCTCCACAGCCTGGCCGACGTGCTGGCATCGCGGGCGAAAATGGCGGTCAGGCAGCCCGGCGCCGGCGCGCAGATGCTGCTGGAGACGCTGCTGACGCGAGCCGGCGCGGGACTTAAGGATCTGCGCCGGCTCGAGCCGCCATGTCTGACCGGCCCCGATCTCGCGGCTGCGATCCGCGCCGGCAAGGCCGACTGCGGCGTTGCGACCCGCGCCGCGGCCAAATCGGCCGGGCTCGATTTCGTCCCGCTGCTGTTCGAGAATTTCGACTTGCTGATGCGGCAACGCAGCTATTTCCGGCCGCAGATGCAGGCC
>JBGPSI010000200.1:0-8934 GCA_041490045.1 Bradyrhizobium sp. | reverse complement strand
CGCGTCCACCGCATCCCGCTCCGCGTTTCGTGACGTTGCGCAACGCCCCTCTGAGGAGCGGGACGGCGAGGGTTATAAAGGTGATTTGGGTCTTCGGAAAATCAGAATATTTTTGCAAACAGGGCTGGACAGAGGGGTCGACAAACCGCCCAGGTGATTTGCCCGTCGGGTTAAAGCAGTGAAGCAATGCTGACGGGCTGTTCGTCATTGCGAGGAGCCAACGGGTCGCGCGAATGCGCGCCCGATGACAGGCTCCGCGACGAAGCAATCCAACTTTCTTGCTTGTTGCGCGATGGATTGCTTCGCTTCGCTCGCAATGACGGCTGTTGCTAATCCTGGATTTTCGAAAAATCCGCCACCGCGCGCGTCGCGGCGCGGATTTCGTTCAGCAGCTTCAGGCGATTTTCGCGCACTTTCGGATCGTCGTCGTTGACCTTGACCTTGTCGAAGAACGCATCCACCGCCGGACGCAGCTTCGCCATCGCGCTCATCGCGCCGGCAAAATCTTCTTTTGCGACGGCCGCACCGGCTTCCGCCTTCACCTGGTCGATCGCCTTGGCGAGCGTCTTTTCCTCGGCGAGGCTGTAGAGTCCGGTATCCGGCGCGCCGTCATAGGCCTTGCCGTCCTTCTTCTCCTCGATGCGCAAAATATTCGCGGCGCGCTTGGTGCCTGCGAGCAGGTTCTTGCCGTCGTCAGTGTCGAGGAATTTGCCGAGCGCCTCGACACGGCGGACGATCATGAGGAGGTCGTCCTGACCTTCCAGCGCGAACACGGCATCGGCGAGATCATGCCGCGCGCCCTGCTCGCGGAGTTGGACTTTGAGGCGGTCGGCGAAGAAAACGCGCAGTTCAAGAAGCGCGCTGGTTACCAGATTGCCGACCCTGACCGCATCTTTCTCTCTCAGCGGATCTTTCCGGTAGGCTTCCAGAACTGCTACAGCAATCTCAACGTTCTCAGTTTTCTGGGCGATGTCTTCGACGGCCGGTTCTAAACTTGCCGCAACTACTGAAGCCAGGGAACCCGTTATGCCGAGACCAGCTTGTACAAGCATCGGCAGCAACTTCAGGCGCAATCGATTGTCCAGAATTAACCGAACGAATCCCAGCGCCGCTCTGCGCAGCGCATACGGGTCCTTGCTCCCCGTGGGCTTCTCATCAATGACCCAAAACCCGACGAGCGTATCGATCTTGTCGGCCAGCGCCACGGCCACGCTCACCGGATCAGTCGGCACGCGATCGGCCGGCCCCTGCGGCTTGTAATGCTCCTCGCTCGCGGCGGCGACGGAGGCGTCTTCCCCTTGAGCCAGCGCGTAGTATTTTCCCATCAAGCCCTGCAGCTCCGGGAATTCGCCGACCACTTCCGTCAGGAGATCGGCCTTCGCCAGATGCGCGGCGCGTTTGGCCTTTTCGACATCGGCGCCGACCAGCAGCGCGATTTCCGCCGCCAGCCGCTCGATGCGCTTGATGCGTTCGCCCTGCGTGCCCAGCTTCTCGTGAAACACGATTGAATCGAATTTCGGCAGCCGGTCTTCGAGTTTTGTCTTGAGATCGGTCTCATAAAAGAACTTCGCATCAGACAGCCGCGCGCGGATCACGCGCTCGTTGCCGGCGACGATCGCCTTGCCGCCGTCGGAAGCCTCGATGTTGGCGGTGAGGATGAATTTGTTGGTCAGCTTTTTCGTCTTGGGATCGCTGACGACAAAACATTTCTGGTTGTTCCGAATGGTGGCGCGGACCACCTCGCCTGGAATCGAGAGAAAATCCGGATCGAACGATCCCATCAGCGCGACCGGCCATTCGACCAGCCCAGCGACCTCGTCCAGCAGCCCCTGATCCTCGACGAGCTCAAAGCCTTGGGCGAACACCAGCTGCTTGGCGTCGGTGACAATGGTGTCCTTGCGGCGCTCGGGATCGAGCACGACCTTCGCATCCAGAAGTTTTGCCTCGTAGTCCTCGAAGCGGCGCACCGAAATCGGCGCCGGCGCCATGAAGCGGTGGCCATAGGTGGTTTGGCCGGCCTCGATGCCGTCGACGGCAAATTTTATCACGTCCGGTTCTTCGGTCTCCAAACCGAAGGTCGCGACGATCGCATGCAGCGGCCGCACCCATTGCAGCGCACTTGGCCTCGCCGAGCGCTCGCCCCAGCGCATCGATTTCGGCCACGGGAAGGTGCGGATGATCACCGGCAGCATCTCGGCCAGCACCTCCAGCGTGGCGCGGCCGGGCTTCTCGATCAGCGCAATGTAGAAATCGCCCTTCTTGGGATCGCGCTGGATTTTTGCCTCAGCGATCGACGCAAGCCCGGTCGCCTTGAGAAAGCCGGCGATAGCCGCGTCCGGCCCGCCGACGCGCGGTCCCCTCCGCTCTTCCTTCAGGTCGGATTGCCGCGCCGGCACGCCGTGCACCGTCAGCGTCAGCCGTCGCGGCGTCGCGAACGCTTTCGCGCCTTCATAGACGAGGCCCTCGGCGACGAGCTTGTCGGTGACCATCCGGCGCAGATCGTCGGCCGCCTTCGCCTGCATCCGCGCGGGAATTTCTTCGGAGAACAATTCGAGGAGAAGATCGGGCATCAGTTCGCCCCGCCCGCTTCGGTGTGCATCCAGGCTTCGCCGCAGGCTTTTGCCAGTTCGCGCACGCGCATGATGTAGCTCTGCCGCTCGGTCACCGAGATCACGCCGCGGGCGTCGAGCAGGTTGAAGACGTGGCTCGCCTTGATGCACTGGTCATAGGCCGGCAGCGCCATCAGATGCGCCTCGCGCTTGCCGTCTTTCCAGCCCGCGTCCAGGTATTTTCGGCAGGCTTCTTCGGCCATCGAAAACTGCTTGAACAGCATGTCGGCGTCGGAGTGTTCAAAGTTGTGCCGCGAATATTCCTGCTCGGCCTGCAGGAACACCTCGCCGTAGGTGACCTTGTCGGCGCCCTCGCGGCCGTTGAAGTTCAGATCGTAGACGCGATCGACGCCCTGCACGTACATCGCAAGCCGCTCGAGCCCGTAGGTGAGTTCGCCCGCGACCGGGGAGCATTCGACGCCCGCGACCTGCTGGAAGTAGGTGAACTGCGACACTTCCATGCCGTCGCACCAGCATTCCCAGCCCAGCCCCCAGGCGCCGAGCGTCGGGCTCTCCCAGTCGTCCTCGACGAAGCGGATGTCGTGCAGATGCGAATCGATGCCGATGGCGGCGAGCGACTTCAGGTACAGGTCCTGAAGGTCCGGCGGCGACGGCTTGATGATCACCTGGAACTGGTAATAGTGCTGCAGCCGGTTGGGATTTTCGCCGTAGCGGCCGTCCTTCGGCCGCCGCGAGGGCTGCACATAGGCGGCCTTCCAAGGTTTCGGCCCGAGCGCGCGCAGCGTGGTGGCCGGATGAAACGTGCCCGCTCCCATTTCCATGTCGTAGGGCTGCAGGATCACGCAGCCCTGGTCCGCCCAGAACCGCTGCAGGGCGAGAATGAAACCCTGGAACGAGCGTTCCGGGCGCATGTGCGGAGGTAGCGATTCCATCGTCGAGTCAGTCTTTGCTGGGGGGCGGCAAGCGCGCGGGACCGTATCGGCGGGGGGACCGGGAATCAAGGCAATGGGAGGCGGGATTCGCCGCGAAAGTGCGGGCAATCCCAACAAATGCACCGATTGGGGAGATGCGCCGCTAACCAGCGCAGCAACGCGCAGTCGCTCGGGAGCGGCGCGTTAGCAATTGAGGCCTATCTGGGCGGAACTTCATGAAGGCTGGAGACGATTCAGCCTTCGTGAGGACCGGGTCTCCGGTTCGTGATCTCTCTCGATTATCTTGTGAGCCACGAAAGCCGGGCGAGTCCGATAAGACGAACTGCCTCCAGGTTTGCCCGCCGGCCCTCCGGGGTGATGCCCCACCCCGAGGCCGGCGCAACTATTTCAGCCGCAAATTCCTAAAGTCGATCAGCCCGGGCGGTAAGCACCGGTGGCGGGGTCGCGCCGCAGCGTCGGAATGTCGCCGGAGCGAGCCGCTTCGGCGACCCGTGCAAGGCGGGCCTCTTCCAGTTCTCGGTTCACCCGCAGGGCTGTGCGGTAGGCCCAGCGGACCACGGCCAGCCCACCCAGGGCGCCCGCAAATGCGATCAGCGGCGGCATCTTTCGATCCTTGTCGTTCATACGTCTCGCCCCACTTCCGCATTCTCGCTCAAGCCGGCCTCGCCTGCAATCGCCTGAGGCGAGACCAAATGGCGCGGTAAATTCGCTGTTAGAATCCGAATTTGGCCCAAATCGCCCTGGTTTCCAGCGCGGAAATCAGTTCGTCCGGCAGTCCCGCGATACCGTCCAGCGATACCATCGTGCCCGCGCCGGCCGATTTGCGGCCGAGCAGGCCGGACAGCAGACCGCCCGAAGGCGCGATCACCGGCGTCAGCACCTTCTCGCCATAGCGCGCACGAAGCGTCGAGCGCAGGTCGCCGATCGCGTCCGCAAGCCCCAGCGAGACCGAAGTCTCTCCGGCCCAATATTCGCCGGTGAACAGCACGTCGTCGGCGCCCTTCAGCCGAGCGCCCCGGCTTCCCTTCACCAGCGCAATGAAGATCGCGTGGATCTCGCGCTGAAGCGCTTTCACGCGCGAGACATCGTCGGGATTTTCGGGGAGGAACGGATCGAGCATCGCCTTGTGCTCGCCCGCCGTATAGAGCCGGCGTTCGACGCCGATCCTCTTGATCAGATCCTGAAACCCGAAGGAGCCGCCGACCACGCCGATCGAGCCCAGGATCGACGACGGGTCGCAGAAGATTTCGTCGCCGGCGCAGGCGATCATGTAGCCGCCGGATGCCGCGACATCTTCCACGAACACCAATACCGGCAGTTTCTTCTCGGCCGCGAGCTGGCGAATGCGAAGATAGATCTGGCGCGACTGCACCGGCGAACCGCCGGGCGAATTGATCACCAGCGCCACGGCTTTGGCGTGCTTGGTGGCGAACGCGCGCTCCAGCGTCCTGGCAACGCCGGCCAGCGACATGCCCGGCCGCAGCGGCGTCACCGCGCCGATCAGCCCGGACAGCCGGACCACGGGCACGACCGCGGCCCCGGGCCGCAGGCGTGCCGGCACGAACCCCATCAGCCTGTCGAGCAGGCCCGGCCATCCCCCGCGGTCGATTCCTTGTTCAGTCATCCAGTTACCTCAAATTTAACTATTTGTTATCCGATTACTGACAATGCACTGGTGTCGATTAACCGGAATGGAACGCCTCTTGCATCGCAGCCGTTGTGAGCTGCAATGGCGCAGCGGAGAAAGTCATGAAAATCTATCTGCTGGTGATGCTGATCGGTACCCTCTTGACCGCGATTCACTTCACTTCGGCGCCAGAACAGCGATCCAAATCGCTTCGGCAATAGCCGGTTCCACGTCCAAGCCTGAGCGGTCAGGCGGGGTTCAGGGGTGTGCCAGCGGCAAGGCCCCCTTCCCGGCCAGAATCTCCTGAACCCATTTATTGGGCACGGTTGACGCTTCATTGAGCATCAACCCCGGGTGGATTTCCGCCGGTGCCTTGCCGCCCTTGGTGGCGCGAATCAGCACGCGATTGGCCGGCATCGTCGGGTCGCCATGGACGGGCAGGATTTTGAGGCTGCCAAAGCCGCGACCGAGCGCCGCCAGCACCTCGGCTAGTCCGTCGGCGCGCCAGATCAAAGTGAGGATGCCGCCGGATTTCAGAATCCGCCGGCTTGCATGGATCCAGCTCTCGAGCGTCGCGGAGGTCGCCACATGCGCCGACGCGCGAGACTGGTCCGGCGAAGCGCGGTGCCGCACGGAATCGTTGAATGGCGGGTTCATCAGCACGACATCGGCGCTGTCGGGCGCAAGGCCTGCGACGGCAAAGGCACCGGCCTCGGAGGTAACGTCGAGGACGATCACATCGGCGGGGATCGCATTGGCGGCGGCGTTGCCTTCCGCCAGCCCCGCGAGCGCGGCATCGATCTCGACCAGCGCCAGCCTGATTTCCGCGACCCTTCTTGCGAGCGCCAAACCGGCAGCGCCGACGCCGGCGCCGAATTCGACGACACGGTCGCCCGGACGCGCAGCCGTCGCCGCCGCCAACAGCATGGCATCGTGGCCGGCGCGATGACCCGATTTGGGTTGCCGTAGACGCAACTGGCCGCCGAGAAATGCATCCTCGGTATACTCGCCGGAATCAGTCATCGGCCCGCAATTCGTGGGCGAGACCTGCGTCGCGCAGAATCTGGCGCGCCTGCCGGTTATCGTCCTCATGGACCAGAATCCGGCGCGGCAGGACGCCGAGCGAGCCTTCGATAATGCTCATGTTCTGATCCAGCACCAGATGATGGATATGGGCGCCGTCGAGCAGCGCTCCGACCGCCGAGACCAGCACGATATCGTTGGTTCGAACCAATTCCCGCAATTGTGGCACTCCTTTGCCGGCCCGGCCGAAAGGCCGCACGAGGCTTTTCAACCGCATCGTGCCCTTGCCGCGTTCCCCGGCACTTTCTATTGTATCTGAGGATAGTGCGAATTGGGCAAAAGTGGAGACCAGCGTGGCGGTTATTGTACCCTTCGAGAGCCCGGCAAGCGCTTCGATCGATGAACTGGTCGCGCTTGTCGCTCCCGACATGGAGCGCGTCAACGCCACGATCCTGTCGCGAACCGGCTCGGAAGTCACCATGATCCCCGAGGTCGCCAACCACCTGATCTCCTCGGGCGGCAAGCGGCTGCGCCCGATGCTGACGCTGGCGATGGCGGGTCTCTCCGGCTACACCGGCGACGGCCATATCAAGCTCGCCGCATCCGTCGAATTCATGCACACCGCCACGCTCCTCCATGACGACGTGGTGGACGAAAGCGAATTGCGGCGCGGCAAGCTGTCGGCGCGGATGCTGTGGGGCAATGAGGCCAGCGTTCTCGTCGGCGATTCCCTGCTCGGCCAGGCCTTCCGCATGATGGTCGAGGTCGGCTCGCTGCGCGCGCTCGACATTCTGTCGTCTGCCGCGGCGACGATCGCCGAGGGCGAGGTGATGCAACTCGCCGCCGCCAAGAACACTGCGACCACCGAGGACGAATATCTCGCCGTGATCCGCGGCAAGACGGCCGAGCTGTTCGCAGCCGCCTGCGAGGTCGGTCCCGTCATCGCCAACCGTCCGAAGCCCGAACAGACCGCCTGCCGCTCGGTCGGCATGAATCTCGGGATCGCGTTCCAGCTCGTCGACGATGTGCTGGACTACGGCGGCAAGGCGGCGAAACTCGGCAAGAACATCGGCGACGATTTCCGCGAGGGCAAGATCACGCTGCCGGTGGTACTGGCGTTCCGCCGCGGCAACGACGGCGAACGCGCTTTCTGGGTGAAGGCGCTGGAGCGCGGCGAGATCGGCGACGGCGATCTCGACCATGCGATCGGGCTCATGACGAAGCACCGCGCGCTGGAAGACACCATCAATCGCGCCCAGCATTACGGCGCGATGGCGGTCGACGCGCTGGCGCTGTTTCCGGCTTCCGCGATGAAGACCGCGCTCGAGCAGGTGGTGGCGTTCTGTCTGGCGCGGTCGCACTAGCGACTTCTTGACCTCTCCCGGCGAGAGCGAGGCGAGGGAGAGGAGCGGCGCTTAGCTCAGCGTTCCCGCGTGCACCCACCATCCGGGGTGATCGAGCCGGAGTTTCTCCGCGGCACGGCCAGCCTCGGCCGTGTTCTCGTAGATCGCAAAGCAGGTCGCGCCCGATCCCGACATCCGCGCGAGCCACGCGCCATTGGTGGCGTTGAGCGCCGCGATGACCTCGCCGATCACCGGCTGGATGCGCATCGCCGGCGCTTCGAGGTCGTTGGTGCCGGCGGCGAGCGCTTCGACCCAGTCTTCGAGCGACGCGCCGGCTTCCGGCCAATCGGCGGCCTGCAACACGTCGGAGGCGCCGACCAGCAGTTCGCCGTTGCGCAGGCCGAGCGCGCCGAACACGTCCTTGGTCGCCACGGGAACGCGGGGATTGACCATCACACAGGGCATGACCGGCAGCGCCAGCGGCAGCAGCGTTTCGCCGACGCCGGTCATGACGCAGGCGCGCGAGTTGAGACAAACCGGCACGTCGGCGCCGGTCAGCTCCGCGACCTCGATCAGGCGGGGGTCGTCGACGGCGAGATTGTTGGCCCGCGCCAACAGCCGCAGCGCTGCGGCGGCGTCCGCCGAGCCGCCGCCAATTCCGGCCGCGACCGGCAGCACCTTGTCGAGCACGAACTCGCCGCGCTGGAGCTCCGGCACCTGCTCGCCGAGCAGCTTTGCGGCCTTGAACACCAAATTGTCCGATGTCTCGCCGCAGGCCTGCGCCAGCGGTCCGGTGGTAACGAGATGCAGCTCCGGTCCAAGCGCGAGACTGAGGTGGTCGGCGCAATCGGCGAACGCAACCAGGCTTTCGAGGTCGTGATAACCGTCGACGCGTCGTCCAACCACCCGCAGGGTCAGGTTGACCTTGGCACGCGCATCCTCGACCAGCGCCCCCATTGGCGATAAGCCCCCTCGATCAGACCTTGCGATCAGCCGCCCTTGTCGTCTTCTTTTTTCTTGTCCGCGGAAGCAGCCGAGGACGGGGTGGCGACGTCGGGAAGACCGTTCTGGATCTTGGCCTCGATCTTGGGCAGATCATCCGGCTCGGGCTTCAGGTCACGGGCATGAGCCCACTGGAATTTCGCTTCCAGCGTGCGGCCGACGCGCCAATAGGCGTCGCCGAGATGGTCGTTGATGGTCGGGTCCTCGGGCTTGAGATCGATCGCGCGCTCGAGATTCTTCACCGCATCGTCGTAATTGCCGATGCGGAAATAGGCCCAGCCCAGCGAGTCCACGATGTAGCCGTCGTCGGGGCGCTGCTCGACGGCGCGCTTGATCATCTTCATGCCTTCGTCGAGATTGATGCCCTGATCGATCCAGGAATAGCCGAGATAGTTCAGCACGTGCGGCTGCTCGGGCTGCAGCTCGAGCGCCTTGCG
>JBGPSI010000199.1:0-9093 GCA_041490045.1 Bradyrhizobium sp. | reverse complement strand
GTGGACGTCGAGCCAGAAGCTTGCAAGCTTTTGTTCGGCCAGCGACCGGCCGCCGGCGAACCAGTCCGCCGCATCGACGGACCGCACGATGATCGCGGTGACCTTCGGATCCTTGCGCAGTATCTCGGCGGTGAGTTCGCTGACGGCGGCGGCGATGTCGGATTTCAGCGAGGGCGACTGGCGTGAACTCGAATAGGTGACGGTGATGAGCGGCATGATCGTTCTCCTTGGCATTGCGCGCTTCGATCGCGCCACAGCAAGCTAGACCCGCCGCCATCATTTTGGTATCTTATCTCATCACATAGCAATGATAATGATATTTTATGATGACAATGCTCGACATTTCCACGGTGCAGGCCTTCCTGCTGGTGGCCGAACTGCAGAGCTTCACCCGCACCGCGGAAGCGCTCGGCACGACGCAGGCGGCCGTCAGCATGAAGCTGCAGCGGCTGGAGGCGACCCTCGGCAAGCGGCTGGTCGAACGCTCGCCGCGCGCGGTGCGGCTGACCGCCGAGGGTGCGAGCTTTCTCGACCACGCGCGCGCGCTGATGGCGGCGCACGACCGCGCGCTGTCGGGCGAGCGGCCGGCGCGGCCGCAATTGTCGCTCGGCATCAGCGATCATGCCGCGGGCCCCGAACTGGTGCCGCTGCTGGCCAGGCTGCATGCAGTGGCGCCGCAGCTTGCGCTGTCGGTCGCGATCGGTTTTTCGCGCAATCTCCTCGATGCCTACGATGTGGGCGAACTCGACGCGGTAATCGTGCGGCAGGAAGGCAGCCGGCGCGGCGGCGAGAAACTGGCCGAGGATGATTTCGGCTGGTTCGCCGCGCCTTCCCTGCAATGGCGTCGCGGCGAGCGTTTGCCGCTGGCGGCGCTGGCGCCGCCGTGCGGGGTGCGGGCGCTCGCCATTCGCGCCCTCGACAAAGCCGGCATCGCATGGACCGAGGCCTTTGTCGGAGGCGGCGTGGCGGCGGTAGCCGCGGCCGCCCTCGCCGGGCTCGCGGTCGCGCCATTGGCGCGCCGGGTCGCGCCGGCCGGTATGGTCGACATCGGCCCCGCGCAGGGATTACCCAGGCTTGGTTCCTCAAAGGTGATGCTGCATTCAAAGGTCAGCGACGCCGGCAAGCTGGCCGCGCTGCGCACGCTGGCGGCGACGTTCCGGAGCGCGGCGGCGGGGTGACGCACGAGGCGCCTAAGCGGTCTGAAAAATCACGCAGTCCGAGGCAAGACCGCCCGCGCAGGAGGCGTCGCATTCGGTCACCAGCGAGGCGATCGCGGTTTCCAGCGCCTTGAGTTCGGCGAGCTTGCGACGGACACCGGCAAGGTGCTCCGCGGCCACATCCCGCGCTTCCGTGCAGGATTTTTCGCACTGCATCAGCGACAAAAGCGAGCGCACTTCCTCGATCGAGTAATCGAACTCGCGACAGCGCCTGACAAAGGCAAGCCGGCGCACGTCTTCCTGGTCGTAGATCCGCTGACCGCCGCTCCGTGCCGGGCGACGCAGCAACCCGATCTGCTCGTAATAGCGAATGGTCGGAACGCTCGTGCCGGTCCGCTTGGCCAGGACTCCGATCCGCATCGTCGCCTCCCCGATTTTTCCCGCTTGAACCTCAAGCGGCTTGAGGGGGTATCCGTCGCGACATCGCTGAACAACCCTTCGGAGAATCACATGAGTGTTATCCAGCCATCCTGCAGCCTGCCTTCCGAGAATTCGCCGGGCTGCGGTTGCGCCGCCAAGCAAGAGGCAACAGGCGGCAAGGCGGCGAGCGCCGCCGCAATGACCGCGCTGGCGGCGGCGGCATGCACCGCCTGCTGCCTTTTGCCGTTCACGCTGCCCGCGGTGATCCTCGCCGGCGCCGGCGGATTCATCGCGATGCTGGATCACGCGCACGGCTGGGTCACGCGGCTCGCCGTCCTCGTCGTGATCTGTGCCTGGCTGTGGATCGGATGGCAGGTCAGGAAGACCCGGCGAAGAGCCACGCACTTTTCCGTTGTCATGATGGTCCTCGCAACTATGTTGACAGCGGCTGCGGTATCCTGGCCGGTGCTCGAACCCATCGCCTTCAACGCCTTGGGTATCGTAAAGAAGCGCGCGGTCTCGCCTAACGAGTGACGAATGGATGGACTTACGCTCTTCGGCCTGTTCGCCGTGACGGCGATGCTGGTGTCGTATGCACTGGAGGCAAAAAGCCACTGGTACATTCTGGCATTCGCCATCGCCTGCGGCCTCGGTTCGATTTACGGCTTCCTGCAGGGCGCGTGGCCGTTCGGCGTGGTCGAAGCGATCTGGGCGCTGGTGGCGCTGCGGAGATGGGTGGGCGCGAAGTCGGCCGCCTTGAACTAGATCGTTGGCAGCACCGAAAACCGGTCGCCCGCATATCGCAGATTCAGCGCGTCGGGGTTTGCAGGCTCTTCCTGAACGGATTCGACCCGCGCCGAGCTTGGGCCGCGCCGGCAGGCCGCCACCATCTCGGACACGACCTCCTCAGGCCCCGCAAACAGCGCTTCCACGCTGCCGTCCCTGCGGTTGCGCACCCAGCCCTCGAGATCGTGGTTTCTGGCCCGCTGGTCGACCCAGGCGCGATAACCGACGCCCTGTACCCGTCCGGTGATCGTCACCTGTCGGATCGCGCCGCTCATCTATTTCCTCAAGCCCAGGAATTCCCGGCCGCGCGCTTTCACCTCCGCCTCGCGCGTCAGGCGGCCGGTCAGTTCGCCCGATGCCAAGCCCTTCAACGCCTTCGGCGCCAAACCCTCGCGCAGCGCCTTGAGCGTTTCGTAAACGGCCTGCGTCGCCGCGGCGAACGGCGCATGGCCCTGCAGGGCGATCCGCACGCGCTGGCCAGCGAGATAGCCGGCATCGGACATCTCCTCGGGCGCGCCGCCGAGCACGATCGGCAGTTTCGTCGCCGCCGCGATGGCCTCCAGTTCGGCGCGCACCTTGATGCCGGTGAAGAACAGCGCGTCGACGCCGGTTGCCTCATAGGCTTTGGCGCGCGCGATCGCGTCGTCCAGCGAGGTCATGGATGCCGCGCCGGTGCGTCCGATGATGACCAGCGAGGGATCGCAGCGCGCATCCAGCGCCGCCTTCATCTTGCCGACGCCCTCCTCCAGCGAGATCAGTTGCGTTGCGGCCTGCTCGAACGCCTGCGGCAGCAGGGTATCCTCGATGGTGAGGCCGGCGGCGCCCGCCGTCTCCAGCTCCTCGATGGTGCGGCGGACGTTGAGCGCGTTGCCGTAGCCGTGATCGGCATCGACCAACACCGGCAAGACCGAGGCGCGCGACATCCGGCGCATCTGCTCGGCGAGCTCGCTCAGCGTGATCAGCGCGATGTCTGGATCGCCCAGCACCGCGAGCGACGCCACCGAGCCACCGAACATGCCGAGTTCGAAGCCGATATCCGCGGCGATGCGGATCGAAATCGCGTCATAGACCGAACCGGGACGAATGCATGCCGATCCCGACAGGATCGAGCGCAACGCTTCGCGGCGCTTTCGGAAGGCCATTGGGAACCTCTCAACTGATCGTCATTCCGGGATGGTGCGGTAGCACCAGACCCGGAATCTCGAGATTCCGGGCTCGATGCTTCCGCATCGCCCCGGAATGACAAGGCTATGCGAATTCGAGGATCAGGGCGTCGACCGCCAGCGTGGCGCCGGGGGCGGCGTGGATCTTCTTCACGGTGCCGTCGCGTTCGGCGCGCAGCACGTTCTGCATCTTCATCGCCTCGACCACGGCCAACGTCTCGCCCGCCTTGACCTCCTGGCCCTCGGTGACTGCGATCGACACCACAAGGCCGGGCATCGGGCACAGCAGCTTCTTGCCGGTATCGGCCTTGGTGCCGACCGGCATCAGCCGCGCCGCCGTGGCCTCGGATTCGGTGAAGACGTTGACGGCGACTTCATAGCCCTGATGCGCGAGCCGGAATCCGTTGGGGATCGGGCGTACCTGCATCGCCACCGGATGACCGTCGACGGTGCCCTGCCAGACGGGATCGCCCGGCGTCCAGGGCGAAACCAGAAGGTGCGGATTGCCGAGCGTGCCGTCGGCCCCGATAAAGCGCACTGCGATGCCGTCGGCCGCGCGGGCGACGTCGAGGGGAATTTCGGCGCGGTCCAGCCACACCGCGCGGCGGCGCTCGCGCTGCACCGGCCGGCCGGTCAACTGGCCGGAAATCTGCCGCTTGCGTTCGCCGAGCACGTGATCGATCGCGGCACCTACGGCGGCCAGCCGGCGCGCGATCTCGCCTTCGGGGATGCGAACCGCGAACCCCTTCGGAAATTCCTCCGCGATGAATCCGGTCGAAAGCTTGCCCTCGCGCCAGCGCGGATGAAGCATCAAGGCCGACAGGAACGGGATATTGTGGCGGATGCCGTCGATGTAGAATGAATCGAGCGCGGTCGCCTGCGCCTCGATGGCGGCACCGCGCGATGGCGCATGTGTCACGAGCTTGGCAATCATCGGATCGTAATAGATCGAGATCTCGCCGCCCTCCTGTACGCCGGTGTCGTTGCGGACGGTGATGCCGTCCACGCTGCTCTCGAGCGGCGGACGGTATTTCACCAGTCGTCCGATCGAGGGCAGGAAGTTGCGGAACGGGTCTTCGGCATAGACCCGCGATTCCACCGCCCATCCCGTCAGCCGCACGTCCTTTTGCTTCAGCGACAGTTTTTCGCCCGCGGCCACCCGGATCATCTGTTCGACCAGATCGATGCCGGTGACCAGCTCGGTCACGGGGTGCTCGACCTGCAAACGGGTATTCATCTCGAGGAAATAGAAGCTCTTGTCCTGGCCGGCGACGAATTCGACCGTACCGGCGGAGTCGTAATTCACGGCTTTCGCAAGTGCTACCGCCTGCTCGCCCATCTGGCGGCGGGTGGTCTCGTCGAGCAGCGGCGACGGCGCCTCCTCGATCACCTTCTGATTGCGGCGCTGGATGGAGCATTCGCGCTCGCCGAGATAGATGACGTTGCCGTGCTTGTCGCCGAGCACCTGGATCTCGATGTGGCGGGGATCGACAATGAATTTCTCGATGAAGACCCGGTCGTCGCCGAACGACGCCTTGGCCTCCGCTTTGGCGAGGCCAAACCCTTCGGCGACTTCGCCGGTCGAATTGGCGATCCGCATGCCCTTGCCGCCGCCGCCGGCGGAGGCCTTGATCATCACGGGATAACCGATGGCGTCGGCGATCTTCACCGCATGGCGCTCGTCCTCGATCACGCCGAGGAAACCCGGCACGGTCGAGACATCGGCCTTGGCGGCGGCCTTCTTGGATTCGATCTTGTCGCCCATCGCGGCGATGGCGCCGGGGTTGGGTCCGATGAAGACGATGCCCGCCTCGGCCAGCGCGCGCGGAAAGGCTTCGCGTTCGGACAGGAAGCCATAACCGGGATGCACGGCTTGCGCGCCGGTCTTGCGGCAGGCCTCGATGATCTTCTCCATCACCAGATAGCTCTCGGCGGCAGCCGGCGGCCCGATCAGGACGGCGTCATCGGCCATTTCGACGTGCAGCGCGTCGCGGTCGGCCTCGGAATAGACGGCAACGGTCTCGATCCCCATCCGGCGGGCGGTCTTGATGACCCGGCAGGCGATCTCGCCGCGATTTGCGATCAGAATTCGTTTGAACATGTTCTTGCTTGCTTGAAACCTGTTGGGGCGGGGTCCGGTCCTCGCGAGGCCGGACGCCGCAATCTGGCACGCGGGGGCGGATGTAACAATTCCGTGGTTACAGGAAAACCAAGCGGAGGCAACGGGCTAAATCAAGCGGACGAACCCGACGAGTCTAACCCGAATAGCTGTGGAATCTGCCCCGCGCATAAGCGTGGGATACCGCCTTCATGAGTTCGCTGACCTCGGACTCCAGATATTGGTTGGCCACGATCAAGCCGCGGATCGTCGAACGCAAGTCACCGCCGCAGGCCGCGATCGCCTGATCCACCGACGTCTCCAGCCCCTCGCCCTCTTCTATTTTCGGTTCTGACGAAGCGGACATATCGCGTTTCCATGATGAGCGGACCACGAATGTTCTGCTTTTGTTCTCACAAAGTCAACAAGCCGATCGGCGCGCCTAACCGGTCACCCCGGCAGCAGCACGCCTCAAATCTTGTCTGGCCACGCGTTGTGAACTGAGGCCAGCGTCCGGCCCATCAAGGCAGCCGTCTCAAGCAGCCTTGGGCAGTTTGTCAGTCAGGATATCGATCTTGTGGATAGAAGGCGGCGTGGCGAAGAGGTCGGTCGCCTTGGCCATTAACGCCGCCGCTACCTTGCCGTTCAGATGCGCCTCGCGCCCGGCTTCGTCATTGAACGTATCGAAAATGGCAAACCGCGACGGACCTTCCTGGATGGCGTACCAAGTCACCGTTCCGGATTCAGCGTCCACCAGCGGCAAAGCCGAACGCAAGAATTCCGCGACTTCCTTTTCCTTGCCGGGCTTGGCTTCGAGCGGCACATACAGCGCAACCTTGCTCATGAAAGGCTCCTGCGATGATTGAACGACCGGCGCTTCGGCGCGCGGCGCTTGCCAAACGGATCAGCCCCGCTGATGGTTCCGTGCACGACAGCAAGGACCCGTTCACGTGTTGGTGGCTAGCGGATAGCGATTGTAACAATTCTGTCGCATAGCAAAATTAGACAAGGACAACGGTTTAGCCGGTTTTTCTAATGGGGGAGATTTCAATGCGCCGCTCAATAGTGTTGCTGTCCGCAGGCATGATGGCGCTGTCCGCTGCCGCCGCGGCAGCCAAGAGCAACACCCCTCATAACCTGATCCTGTTCGTGCCGGATGGCCTGCGCGGGCAGATCGTCACGCCGCAGACGGCGCCGACCATGGCCGAGATCCGCGACAAGGGCGTCAATTTCAAGAATTCACACTCGATGTTCCCGACCTTCACCATGGCCAACGGGTCGGCCCTGGCGACCGGGCATTATCTCGGCGACACCGGGACGTTCAGCAACACCATCTATACCGGCTTTTCGTCTGCGCCCGCCGGCGATACCGTCGTGCCCTTCCTCGAGAACGATGCGGTGCTGGGCGATGTCGACGAGCATTTCGGCGGCGATTACCTGAACGAGGAAACCATCCTGAAGATGGCGCGGGCCAAGGGGTTCAGCACCGCCGCGATCGGCAAGGTCGGCCCGACGCTGATTTTCGACCATACCGACCGCGCCGACCGGCCCGGCCTGCATTCGATCGTGGTCGACGATTCCACCGGCGCCAAGAACGGCGTTCCGCTGTCGGATGAGATGAAGGAAGCGCTCACAAAGGCCAGTCTCCCGCTGGCGGCGCCCTCGCGCGGCGACAACGCCAAGGCCGGCGACGCCAAGACGCCGGGCACCACGGTGGCCAATGTCGCGCAGCAGGCCTATTTCGCCGACGTCGCCAGCAGGATCGTGCTGCCGATGTTCAAGGCGCGCGGCAAGCCGTTCGTGCTGGTGTTCTGGTCGCGCGATCCCGACGGAAGCCAGCACAATACCGGCGACAGCCTCAACACCGTGACGCCGGGGATCAACGGGCCGACCTCGATGGCCGGCATCAAGAACGCCGATGACAATCTGGCGCAATTGCGCAAGGCGCTCGACGATCTCGATCTTTCCGCCACCACCAACATCATCGTCTCCGCCGACCACGGATTCTCGACGATTTCGAAGGAAAGCAAGACCAGCCCATCGGCGAAGGCGACCTACGCGGATACCCCGAAGGATTTCCTGCCGATGGGTTTCCTGGCGCTCGATCTGGCGAAGGCGCTGGACCTGCCGCTCTCCGATCCCAACAACAAGAACGCGCCCGTCGGCGCCAATGCGCATCCGAAGGCCGGCAACGGCGTGCTCGGAAAGGATCCGGCAAAGCCGGATCTGGTGGTCGCCACCAATGGCGGATCGGACCTGATCTATCTCCCAAACAGGGACAAGAAGCTGGCGGACCGGGCGATCAAGGCGCTGCTCAATCAGGACTATGTCAGCGGGCTGTTCGTCGACGACAAGCTCGGCCGCTTCCCCGGCACCTTGCCGATGTCGCAGCTCAATTTGAAGGGCAAGGCGGTCACGCCCAATCCCTCGATCGTGGTCAACTTCCGTTCCTATGTAGAGGGATGCGGCGAACCGACCAATTGCTCCGTTGAAGTCGCCGATACGGTGCTGCGGCAGGGCCAGGGCATGCACGGCAGTTTCGGCCGTGGCGACACCATGAATTTCATGGCGGCGATCGGTCCGAATTTCAAGGCCGGGTATGTCGATCCGCTGCCGGTGAGCAATGCCGACGTCGGCATGACCATCGCAAAGCTCATGGATTTGCGTGCATCAGCCAACGGCGGACTGGAAGGCCGGGTGATCTCGGAAGCCCTGCCCAACGGCATGACCCCGAAGGCGTTTGACGGAAAACTCCTCTCCAAGCCGGCGGCCAACGGCCTGCAGACGGTCCTGAAGTACCAGCGCGTGCTGTCGCAACGCTATTTCGACGCGGCCGGATTCCCCGGCCGTACCGTCGGGCTCGACGCGGAAACCGGCAAACAAAAAACGGCGGGGAAATAACCCCGCCGTCGCTGCCCCGGGCTGTTTCGTCGCCTGAATTCACATCCCGATGTCGAACACGTTCGGCAGTTGCGTCGTCAGCGGCAGCGTCGCGGCGCCGACGATGGTGGCGACCAGCACCATCAGCGTGCGGTTGCAGCGCTGCTTGCCGCGCATCTGGCTGGCAATCCACTCCAGCACTTCGGTATTGACGCCCACCGCACGGGTCGACGCCCAGCTTTCGATCGCCGTTTCCGGCGACAGGGCGACGGTGCGGGGGGGCACGGGCAGGCCCGATGCGGAGGCGGCGTGGTGCACGACCGCCTTGGCCAGCAGATCGTCGAAAAGTCCATCGTCGCTGCGTTCGGCAGCGGCATCATTGATCTCGAACAGTGCTTCGGCTTCGGCCCGGCTGACCGGCTGATCGTCGACCGCGGTCGCGGTCAGGATGCGTGCGCACCAGGCGGCGTCAAAGGCATCCAGCGCCCGCGAAAAATGCACCCGGCCTTTGGTGGTGGGCCCTTCCCCGGTGATGACGCCATCGCGGACCACGGTGAGAGCTTGGGCGGCGGTGTCGCGGCAGGAAATC
>JBGPSI010000198.1:0-9104 GCA_041490045.1 Bradyrhizobium sp. | reverse complement strand
GATCGGACTGGATTACGTCTCGTGCTTGCCCTATCGCGTGCCGATCGCCCGCCTCGCCGCGGCGCAAGCCGCGCTCGGCAAGGCCGTCGCCAGCCAGGCGTAGTTCAACCTCGTCATTCCGGGGCGATGCGAAGCATCGAACTACGATGTGCAATTGCACATCGTAGAATCTCGAGATTCCCCGATGTGCAATGACGCATCCGGGCCTCGCGCCGTCGCGCCCCCCGGAATGACGTTGTCCTGAAATTACCCGCCCCGCACCGGCGGCATCACCACCTCGTCGCGCCGGCAGGCGCGGCGGTCGATTTCCTCGCAGTCGCGGAATTGCAGGTCCTTGTTCATGCAGATCCGCACCTCGCTGAGCCGCTTGCGGTTGCAGGTCACCGCGATTCCCGCATTGCTCAGGCCTGGATTGGCCTTGACGAAGGCGTCCTCGATCTCGGCGGGCGCGACGGTTTTGGGCTCCGACACTTCGAGATATTCCGGCGGTATCTTCACCACCGCGCGCGCCTTGCGGATGATTTCGAAATAGGCCCGCGCGGGAAGGCCCGAACAGGTGCCATGCTTGTCCCATTCGTTGAAGATCAGCCCCGGCGCCGGCATCAGGTCCAGCATCGAGGCCATGATATTGCGATCGAGCCGGGGCGAGGGCCGCTGGCAATAGTCCGGGAAGCCGTGCTCGTATTGCGGCCACAGGCCGTGGACCACGAAGGAAAACGGCCGCCCGCCACACTGGGCCTGCGAACGGCCCTCATTGCCGCGCTCGGCGGCTTCCTCGCAGAAGGAGGGCGACCACGACAGCGACAGCACGTAATAATCGAATTCGCCGGGGGTATTTTGCCGGCGATCCTGTGCCGACGCCGTCCCCGCCGCCGAAACGAGCAGCGCCAGCAAGATCAACAACCACGAAATCCAGGAAAATCGAAAAGACACCATCGCTACGCTCCCATTCCCAAGATGGCCGGGAGCCTAGCAGGCGACAGGAACATTTCAAGAACAAAATCGGAAGGCCGCGCGAGCCCAGTCCTGAGCTCGCGTTTCAGGCGAGAGAATCAGCCGGGAGTCAGGGCCTGGCGGCCCTGCAGCGGGGATTATAGGCCCAGTCGCGGTCGAGCCCGACCACGCACCATTCGACGCCCTGGCCGAAACCGGCAAAACCGCCGTCCTCGATGATCGAATAGTGCACGGTGCGGACCTTGCCGTCGCTCACCAGGGCCTCGGCGCTGCAGTAGCGGCGCGGGATATTGTCCGACTGCCAAGGGCGGAAAGCGGTTTCGCGAATCCGGTCATAGCCGGTGATCCGCAGGTCGGAATTCCAGAAGTTGCTCTCTTTTTCCCAGAACTGGGTGGAGATGGTTGGCAGCGCGCTCTCGCAGGGGGCAACCCGCCCCTCGTAGTTTGGGCCGGACAGCCAGAAGTTCAATTCCAGCGGATTGGCCGCCTGGGCGCTCTGGCCGGGAACCAACACGCCGAGCAGGACGGCGAATGCGGCGCCAAGGCCGGCTTTTTTCAAGGATGCAAAGAGGTCGGGCATGGGCGATCCGCCGGAAGAACCAAGGCTGAGACGGTGCCGCGAAGCCCGCACGAGGTCAAGTGCAACGCGGCAACACCTGCCGACAAGTCCACCTCGATCTGGTCGGCGTTCTTTTCATGGCCGAGGATGCGCTCTAAGGTGTCGCCGAGCCGAATGGAGTCTGCGATGCGAATCATGGGGGCTGCGAGCCTGGTTGCCGTTTGCGGGATGCTGGCGTGCGCGCCGGCGCGGGCCGATTGGGTACCGTCGTTCAGGGGCAACGATACCGGCGGCATTATCGCCTATCCCATGGCCTTGCAGACGGATGTCCGCCAGCTCGCGGTGGATCACTGCTCGCGTTACGGCAAAGTGGTGAAATTCCTGGCGGTGGCCCCCCAATATGGCGGGTATATCTCCTTCGCCTGCCGCTGGGTGCCGTATGGCGCCAACGACCGGCCGCTGGTCACCCGCTACTGAGCCACGGCATCGCATCCGGCGAAACCGGCCAATCGGGAGTGGGAGCATGACGCGACAGCTTCTTTCACTGTGTCTGGGGACCTGCCTGTTGGCATGGCTGCCGGCGCCTGACGCGGGCGCGGTGGAAATGCCGGTGCGCAAGGCGGGCCTGTGGGAACTGAAGATGGTCAGGACCGGTTCACCGCTGCCCGAGATGACGATGCAGCATTGCACCGACGAGACGACCGACAAGGCGATGACCGCCGCCGCCTCGCCGATGTCGAAGGAAGTCTGTTCGAAAAACGATATCCAGAAGACCGCGACCGGTTACGTCTCCGATTCCGAGTGCAGCGTCGCCGGCATGTCGATGAAGTCGCATTCGGAGATCACCGGCGATTTCAATTCCGCCTACACCGTCAAGACCACCTCGCACAGCGAGCGCGGCCCGACAGGCACCCCGCACGACACCACCATGACCATCGAGGCGAAGTGGCTCGGGGCCTGCAAGCCCGATCAGAAGCCCGGTGACATCGTGATGCCCGGCGGCTTCAAGATGAACGTCAAGGACGCCGAAAGGCTCAAGGGCCTGATGCCCAAGTGAGTTGCGGAATACCTCGAAGAAAGCGCTACACCGGGATCCGCACCGTGGCGCGCAAGCCGCCCATCGGGCTGTCGCCGAGCGTGATGTCGCCGCCATGCGAGCGCGCGATGTCGCGGGCGATGGCGAGGCCGAGGCCCGTGCCGCCCTCGTCCTGGTTGCGGGCGTCGTCCAGCCGCAGGAACGGCTTGAACACTTCCTCGCGCATGCTGGCGGGAATGCCGGGGCCGTCGTCGTCGACGGTGACGGTCAAATAACGGTGATCGCGGTGGCCGGTGATCGAGATTGCGTTGGCATGCCTTGCGGCGTTGGAGACGAGGTTGCCGAGGCAGCGCTTGAAGGACGCCGGCTTCACCGTGACGACCGGCAGGCCGCGGAACGCCACGGTGGCGGCGTGGCCGTTGCGCTCGGCGTCGCTGCGCAATTCCTCCAGCGCCGCCGCCATGTCGGTCGGCTGCGCGTGCTCGCCGGTGTCGCCGCGCGCGAAAGCCAGATAGTCCTCCAGCATGCCCGACATCTCATCGACGTCGCGCCGCATGCCGTCGACCTCGGGACTGTCGCCGATCAATGCCAGTTCGAGCTTGAAGCGGGTCAGGATGGTGCGCAGATCGTGGCTGACGCCGGCCAGCATCGCGGTGCGCTGCTCGATCGAGCGCTCGATGCGCGCTTTCATTTCGAGGAAGGCATGGGCGGCGCGGCGCACCTCGCGCGCGCCGCGGGGCCGGAAGTTCGGCGCCTCGCGGCCCTTGCCGAAGCTTTCGGCGGCGTCGGCCAGCCGCAGGATCGGCCTGATCTGGTTGCGCAGGAACAGCACCGAGACGATCAGCAGGATCGAGGAGGTGCCCAGCATCCAGAAGATGAAGATCTCGGAATTGGAGGCGTAGGCCGCGCTGCGCAGCGCGAAGATGCGCATCACCGCGTCCTCGAGCTGGATGCGGATTTCCACCTGGTTGGAGCGGCCGACGGTATCGATCCAGAACGGCTTGCCGATCTTGCGGCCGAGCTCGACCGAGAGGGTCTGGTCGAGCAGCGAGAAGAACGGCTTCGGGCCGGGCGGCGGCATGTCGCCGACGGGCAGGAAATCCACCACCAGCTGCAGCCGCTGCTGGGCGATGCGGCGCAACTGCGCGCGGTCCTTGTCCTGCGGGTAAGTCGTGTAGACGTCGATCAGGCTGGCGATGTCCTGCACGACCGCGGCCGACAGATGCCGGGTGACCGTATTCCAGTGCCGTTCCATGAACACGAACGTCACCACCGACTGCAGCACCACCATCGGCACGATCATGATCAGGAGCGCGCGCGCGTACAGCCCGGTCGGCATCCAGCCCTTGAACGCGTTGCCCATCCAGCTGTTGGCCGCGGAGACGCGGCCGGCGGCGGTGCGGATCAGGGTGATGCCGGTGTCGAGCGTGCTCATCTGACAGGGTTCATCCGACAGGATTCATCAGAAATGGCTCAAGGCGAGGCGACCAGGCGATAGCCGATGCCGCGCACCGCCTGCAGGAACAGGGGATTGGCGGGATCGTTCTCGATCTTGCGCCGCAGGCGGTTGATCTGCACGTCCACCGCGCGCTCGTTGACGGTGCCGTTGCCGGTCAGCGCGCTGCGCGGCACGGTCTCGCCCCGCGCCTCGGCCAGGATGCGCAGCATCTCGCGTTCGCGATCGGTGAGATGAACCGGCTCCTCGCCCTTGCGCAGTTCGCCGCGCTCCAGATGATAGAGGTAGGGCCCGAACGCGACCTGCTCCAGCGCCTCCACCGGCGGCGGCGCGCTGCGCTTGAGGATATTGCCGATGCGCAAGACCAGCTCGCGTGGCTCGAAGGGCTTTGCGACATAATCGTCGGCGCCGATCTGCAGGCCCTCGATCCGGGCTTCCGCCTCGTGGCGCGCGGTCAGCATGATGATCGGCACCGAGGACTGGGTGCGGATGAAGCGGGCGAGATCGAATCCGGTTTCGCCGGGCATCATGACGTCGAGGATCAACAGGTCGAAATGCAGGCCGTTGAGCTTGGCGCGGGCGTCGGTAGCGCTCATCGCGGTGGTGACGCGATAGCCTTCGCCGCAGAGAAAGCGCGACAAGAGATCGCGGATGCGGCGGTCGTCGTCGACCAGCAACAGATGCGGCGCGTCGTCGGCCGGTTTCGGCGGCGTTCGCGCGATGGTCGCGGCCTGGATCACGCCTGTTCCTTTGCGGTTGCGGGGCCGGGCTTGAGGATCGTCTCCAGCACCTTGTCGGGATCGTCGTGATCGATCATCGCGCGCAGGAACTGGCGGACCGTGTCGGTGCCTTCGGGCGAGATATCGCCGAGCGCGCGGTTGATGCGATCAGTCTGCAGGCCCGCGAGCTTCGCCACCAGCGCCTCGCCCTTTGCGGTGGCGAAAAGAAGGCGCTGCCGCCGGTCGTTGTTGCCGGTCTTCTGCACGATATAGCCTTCATCGAGCAGTTGCTTGAGCACCCGTCCCAGCGACTGCTTGGTGATGCGCAGCACGTCGAGGAGATCGGCGACCTTCAGGCCGGGATAGCGGTGGACGAAATGCAGCACCCGGTGATGCGCCCGGCCGAAGCCGAACGCCTCCAGTTCATGGTCGGCGTCGCCCATGAAATCGCGGTAGGCGAAAAACAGCAACTCGATGATGTCCCAGCGCAAGTCGCCGGTCCTGGGGGCAGGGGACCGCCCTTCGGGCGCCCGCGAATCAGGGTTGGAAGAGGCGTTTGAAAAAATTATGTCAGCCATATTGACGTATCTTGGGTTCAATGTTACAAAACAAACGATCCCGACGAAACATTAAGTCGTGTCGTCGGTGTTGATGTTTCAAGCGGCCTGAAAAAGCCAGAGGTGGCGGCCTGGGCCGCGAATTTGTCTACCGTGCGATTGTCGAGCGGCATTTCGGCAAACATACTGGACTTCCGCCTTCCACAAAAGCATGTCCTCAGGGGGCATCGCCGAGGGGAGACCGGCCGCAAGGCGGTCGCAGGCTGAGGGCCAGACTTAATCAACCACGCCGCGGCGCGAGGCGCGCGATCCGCGTCAATCCGGGAGAGAGCCCATGGCAGTTTCATTCGAGCAGGCCCGGAAGGACAGGCCGGCGCCGGACATGGCGCCGGTGCCGCCAGCCGGCGGCAAGGCAACGAGTTTGAAATTCGAAATCCAGCCTGCGGCGAATCCTTCTCCTGAGAAGGAGCGCGCGGCAAGGCTCGTGGACCCGGGCTTCGGCCGGATTTTCACCGATCACATGACTGTGGTCCGCTACAGTCAGGCGAAGGGCTGGCATGGCGCGCGCGTCGAATCCCGCGCGAATTTCCCGCTCGATCCGGCCACAGCCGTCCTGCACTACGCGCAGGAGATTTTCGAAGGCCTCAAGGCCTACAAGCGCGACGACGGCGGCGTGAACCTGTTCCGCCCCGACGCCAATGCCCGGCGCTTCCACAATTCGGCCGAACGCATGGCCATGGCGCCGCTGCCCGAGTCCGTGTTCATCGAAGCGGTCGAGCAGCTCGTGCGCATCGACCGCGACTGGATACCGGGCGGCGAGGGCAGTCTGTATTTGCGGCCCTTCATGATCGCGAGCGAGGTCTTCCTCGGCGTGAAGCCTTCAGCGGAATACATCTTCGCCGTCATCGCCTCGCCGGTCGGCTCCTATTTCAAGGGCGGACCTGCGCCGGTGTCGATCTGGGTGTCGGAGCACTACACGCGGGCCGCAATCGGCGGCACCGGCGCCGTCAAATGCGGCGGCAATTACGCCGCGAGCCTGCGGGCGCAGGCCGAGGCCATCGATCACGGCTGCGATCAGGTGGTTTTCCTCGATGCGGTCGAGCGCCGCTACATCGAGGAACTCGGCGGCATGAACGTCTTCTTCGTGTTCGATGACGGTTCGCTCTCGACGCCGCCGCTCGGCACGATCCTGCCGGGCATCACCCGCGATTCGATCATCGCGCTCGCGAAGGATTCCGGCAAACGCGTGCGCGAGGAGGCCTACACCATCGAGCAGTGGCGCGCTGACGCCGCCAGCGGAAAGCTGAAAGAGGCCTTCGCCTGCGGGACGGCGGCCGTGATCTCGCCGATCGGCAAGGTGTGTTCGGGAAGCGGCGATTTTCTCATCAGCGGCGGCGTGGCCGGCCCCGTCGCCATGGGGCTGCGCAAGCAACTGGTCGACATCCAGTACGGTCGCGCGGCCGACCCGCACGACTGGATCAAGAAGGTGTTTTGAGGGACGGCATGTCGTCATTCCGGGATGGTCCGAAGGACCAGACCTCAGATGCGCAATTGCGCATCGGGGAATCTCGAGATTCCGGGTTCGATGCTTCGCATCGCCCCGGAATGACGGCGACCCTATAGATACTCCGGTTGCCGCCCGCGGTTTGCGCTGGTACCAACGCCGGCCATGGCCGAGAAACCGAAAAAACCCCAGAAACTGAGAGCCCGCCTGCCGCGCGGGCTGGAGGATCGTGGCCCCGCCGCGATCAACGCCACGCGCGCGATGGTGGAAAAGATCCGCGAAGTCTACGAGCGCTACGGCTTCGAGCCGGTGGAAACGCCGGCGATGGAATATACCGATGCGCTCGGAAAATTCCTGCCGGACCAGGACCGGCCCAATGAGGGCGTGTTCTCGTTCCAGGATGACGACGAGCAGTGGATCTCGCTGCGCTACGACCTGACTGCGCCCTTGGCGCGCTATGTGGCTGAGAGATACGGAACCGAAAACATAGTTTTGCCGTACCGCAGTTATCGGTTCGGTTACGTCTATCGCAACGAAAAACCCGGCCCCGGCCGCTTTCGCCAGTTCATGCAGTTCGACGCCGATACCGTAGGCACGGCGTCCGGCGGTCAGTCCGCCGCTGCCGCGGATGCCGAGATGTGCATGATGGCCGCCGACACCATGGAAGCGCTGGGCATTCCCCGCGGGAGCTATGTGGTGAAGGTGAATAACCGCAAGGTGCTGGATGGGGTGATGGAGAGCATCGGGCTTGGCGATGATCCCGCCCGAAAGCTGATCGTGCTGCGCGCTATCGATAAATACGATCGGCTAGGAACCGAAGGTGTTCAATTTCTATTAGGCCCTGGTCGAAAAGACGAGAGCGGCGACTTCACAAAAGGCGCGGGATTGTCTTCCGAAGAAATCGGACAAGTCATGTACATGTTTGCGCCGCCGCCAGTTGCTCCAGGTCGGCCCAGAAATGTTGGCACAATTGCTGCGGCACGCAATCGCTTTCCAAATAGCTCGATCTACATGCAAGGCTTGGACGAGTTAGAGCAGATTGGTGAGCTAGTCGCTGCCGCCGGCTATGATGATAGCCGTATTCTCATCGATCCCTCCGTCGTGCGCGGCCTCGAATATTACACCGGCCCGGTCTACGAAGTTGAACTGCTGCTCGACACCAAGGACGAAAAAGGCCGCCCGGTGCGCTTCGGCTCGGTCGGCGGCGGCGGACGCTATGATGGTCTCGTCTCGCGCTTTCGCGGTGAGCCGGTGCCGGCGACCGGTTTTTCCATCGGTGTGTCGCGGCTGCAGGCTGCGCTCACCATGCTGGGAAAGCTCGACACCAAAGCGGAATTCGGCCCCGTCGTGGTCACCGTGTTCGACCGCGACCGCGTCGCCGACTACCAGAAGATGGTCGCCGTCTTGCGCGCCGAAAAAATCCGCGCCGAGCTCTATCTCGGCAACCCCAAGAACATGGGCAACCAGCTCAAATATGCCGACCGGCGCAATAGCCCTTGCGTGATCATCCAGGGCTCCGACGAGAAGGCGCGCGGCGAGGTGCAGATCAAGGACCTGATCGAGGGCGCCAAGGCGGCCGCCGCGATCGCCTCCAACCAGGAATGGCGCGAGACGCGGCCTGCGCAATTCTCGTGCAAAGAGGACGAACTGGTTGCCAAAGTGCGCGAAGTGCTGGCGCGGCATGAGGTGAAGTGGGGTTAGACCTCATGGTGAGAAGGCGCCCTTGCGCCGTCGCGAACCATGAGGACAATGGGCGCATCCTTCGAGACGCGGCCAAGGGGCCGCTGCTCAGGATGAGGTTCGAGTTTGTGGCGAGTAAGCAAGAGAAAAACGGGAGTGACAAAAAATGCCTGAAATCACCATCAGCATGGCCGCCGGCCGCACCGATGAACAGAAGGCCGGCATGATGCGCGACATCACGCAGGCGCTGGTGAAGAATCTCGGCGTCGACGCCGATGCCGTCGTCATCCAGATCAACGAAGCCCCGCTGGCGCACAAGATGAAGGGCGGCAAGACCTTTGTGGAACGCGCCGCTGCGGCGAAGAAATAGGGCGCCGCACTAATGGCGGTAGCGTTGTCGTTCCGGGATGGTCCGAAGGACCAGACCCGGAACCTCGAGATTCCGGGTTCGCGCTCCGCGCGCCCCGGAATGACGGACTGATCCCATGGACGCACGCGACATCATCAGGATCGGCATGAGCGCCGAGCGCACGCTGGTCGTGCCGCCCGAGCGCACGGTCGGGCATTTCGTTCCGCATATGCCGATGGTCTATGCGACCCCGATGATGATCCTGGAAATGGAGATGACGTCGGGTGATG
>JBGPSI010000197.1:0-9113 GCA_041490045.1 Bradyrhizobium sp. | reverse complement strand
GCGAATGAGCACGGCCTCCGTGATCTCCAGTTCGAGCCGGCTCGCCGGCAGGCCGGACGCCGCCAGTGCCGCGACGATCTTCAGGGCCAGCGTGCCGCTGCGAAACTGCACCGGGGAGACATTGACCGCGAGGTTGATGTCGTCGGGCCATGTCCCGGCCTCCGCGCAGGCCGTCGTCAGCACCCATTCGCCGAGTTGGTTGATCAGGCCGGTTTCTTCCGCGATCGGAATGAATTCGGCGGGCGAGATCATGCCGCGTTCGGGGTGGCGCCAGCGCACCAGCGCTTCGCAGCCGGTGACGGTGTTGTCGGCGAGACTGACGCAGGGCTGGTAATAGACCTCCAGCGCCTCGTCGGCGATGGCCTGACGCAGATCCAGCTCCAGCTTCCGGCGCTCCTTGACCAGCGCATCCATGGCGGGCTCGAAGAAGCGATAGGTGCGGCGGCCCGCCGATTTGGCGGCATACATCGCCAGATCCGCGTTCTTGAGAATCTGGTCGAGATCGACGCCATGCTCGGGAGCCAGCGCGATGCCGATGCTGGCGTCCGTGGTCAACTGATGACCGAGACATTCAAACGGCTCCCGGATCGCATCGAAAACCCGCTCGACGAGATCGGTGACGTCGGCGGCGGATTTGACCGCGGTCTGGACGATGGCGAATTCGTCGCCGCCGAGCCGGGCCACAAAGTCGGGAGTCGTAACGCATCGGCTCAGGCTTGCGGCGACCGACTTCAGCAGTTCGTCGCCGATCAGGTGGCCGAGCGAGTCGTTGACGCTCTTGAATTCGTCGATGTCGATGTAATGTATCGCCAATTGCTCGCCTGGGACGAGGTCAGCGAGTTCCACCTTCAGCCGCTCGTGGAACAGCGCGCGGTTCGGCAGGTCGGTCAGCGCATCATAATGTGCAAGATGCGTGATGCGCTGTTCGGCGCGGGTGCGCTCGGTGATATCCTCGTGGGTCGCGACCCAGCCGCCGTCGGCCAGCGGTTCGTTGACCACTTGGATGGAGCGCCCGTCGGGCGTCTCGATGGTCATGGCTTGTCGCAGCCCGATGTCGCGCAGCACACGGGAACAGTACAGGTCGACGTCGCCCATGAAAGATCCGGTGGCCTTGCGGTGGGCGATGACCTCGCGGAAGGTGGCGCCCGGCCTCACGGCCTTCGCCGACAGGCCGTACATCTCGATGTAGCGCTGATTGCAGATGACGAGCCGCTGCGAGGAGTCGAACAGCAGCAGGCCCTGCGTCATGTTGTTGACGGCGGTATCCAGCCGCAGCTTTTCCAGCCGCAGCCGTTGTTCCGAAAACCGGTGCTGATGCGACAGCTTGCGCACGACGAGATAGAGCATCACCGTGATTACCAGCATCGCAAGACCGGCCGCGGCAATCAGAAGCCGGATTTGGGCGCGCCAGTCCGCCAGCGCGGCCGAGGCCGTCGTCGTCGCAGCTACGATAATCGGAAATTGGCTCAGCGCGCGAACCGCACCCAGCCGGTCCTGTCCATCGACGGGACTGACCGTACGCACGGTTCCGTGATCGGATTTCGAAAAGACGCTCTGGAAGAACGGACCGTCGGCGAAATTCTGTCCGATCATCGAATCCACGTGGGGATAGCGGGCAATGAGCGTGCCGTCGCGATGGAACATCGCGATCGCGGCGCCGTCGCCGAGCGCGAGGCTGGCGAAGAATTTCTCGAAATTGGCCGGTTCGATACCCCGTCCGATGGCTCCGAGGAATTCGTCGCGCGGCCCGGTGACTTTGCGCGCGATCACGGTGGTCCAGACGCCGGTGATGCGGCTGTAGACCGGTTCGATCAGCATGTCGGGCGATTTCGGGTCGTTCCTGAAGGTCTTGAAATAGGGCCGGTCCGCGACGTTGATCGCCGGGACGGGCCAGGCCGACGACGAGTTGATCAGCACGCCGTCGGAATCGAAGATGTTGACGCTGCCGACATAGGACAAGGCGCTCAACTTGGCTCGGAGCATCAGATGGATGTCCGGGCTGGCCATCCGGCGTTTGAAGTGTTCGACGCTGTCGATTCCGTTAGCGCGCATATACGCGATCAGGTCATCTTGAACGGCGCAGAAATCTTCGAGCTGCTGGTCGAAGTGGCGGGAAAGCAGCAGCACGGTGTTTTCCAGTTCGCGCTTGCTGTTGTCCAGCGCGCGCTCGCGGAAATTTCCGACCATGACCGTGGCGCCGATGGCGATTGCAGCGATCAACAGCCCGCCGCCGGCAATCAGCCAGCGGATCGGATTGTCGCTGACGGAAGCCTTGACGTTAAAGGTACCGTTTGCCGCCATTGATCTTGATCGCCCAGAGCCGGATGCCGGGCGCAGTTTCTCAGTGCCCCGGCCCGACACATAGCTACGATGTGCAAATGGAAGTCGGGTTAGGAAGTTGGGTTAATAGGCGTTTAACGGCGTCTGCCCGCTCGTAAGGGAGCGCGCTATGCCTATATCGGGGCGCCTGTTTTCGCTGGAGGAAACGCTCCCCTCGACGTCGACGCCACGATCGTGGCGGCGACGATGTTGGCGCCGGCGCTGGCCAGGATCGGCAGTGTATAGCTGTGGCTGACGTCGAAGGCGAAGCCGGCGGCGGTCGGACCGACCAGGGTGCCGAACGCGACGCTGGTGTAGAGAATGCCGATGATGCCGCTGACGTTGCGGCCGCCGAAATGGTCCATCACCACGGCCGGAAGAACCGCGACCCATCCGCCGTAGAACACGCCATAGATGAATGCGAAGGCGGTAAGCTGCCAGATGGCGGTCGAGACAACCCAAATCGCCAGGGCCAGCGCCATGCCTGCGAACATCAGCAGCAGCGAGCTCTGGCGCCCGATGCGATCGGCGAGGCCGCCGAGGAAGAAGCGCCCGGCAGTTGAACCGATGCCGATCACGCCAAGCAGCAGCACGGCCGAGGAGGGCGCCGCACCGTGATCCCTTGCATAGGGCACGAGATGGACGAAGGGCACAAACATCCCGAACGAACAGATCAGGCAGGCGGCATAGAGGCTGACGAAGCGGGCTGACCGGATCGCTTCGCTCACGCTCGCGCCTTCCGGCCGCGCCGCTTTCGCACCTATTGGCGGCGGATCACCATCGGGACCGAGGCCGCGGTCGCGGGGATCGTTCTCGATCAACAGCGCCAGTCCTCCGCCCGCGGCGGCGGCGAACGCGCCGAGTGCGAGATAGGCGCCGCGCCATCCCAGGGTTCCGATCAGGAACGAGGCCAGTGGAGGCATCACCAGCGTGCCGACGCCGATGCCGCTGACGGCGAGGCCGGAGGCAAACCCGCGCCGCCGGACGAACCAGCGCTGTACCGCGCCGATCGCGGGAACGTAGGCACAGCCGACGCCGAGCCCGACGCCAAGCCCATAGGCCGCATAGACTTCCAACAGGCTGCGGGCGGCGCTGGCAGCCGCAAGGCCAAGGCCGACGAGGATCATCCCGGCGACGGCGAGGCGGCGGGACCCGAACCGGTCGGCAAGGGGGCCGCTGAGGATTCCGAGACCGAAATAAAGAAAGCCCGCGAGCGAGAACACCAGCGATACCGAGCCGCGCGAGGCGCCGAAATCGCGCTGCAATGATTCGACGAAGGCGCTGAAAGTATAGGCGGAGCCGAACCCGAGGAACGTCACGGCAAAGGCGCCCGCAACCACGAACCAGCCGTAGAAGACGTGGGGATTGGATAATGCGGTTTCGCCGGCCATGACTGCCTCCGTTGCGGGTGAACACCAGTATAAATGCTATACAGGTGTCTCTTGCTGTCAACCGGTAAATGTGCTTTACTGGTGTTCCAATGTCCAAGGCCTCCAGGAAGTTCAAGGTTCCGGACGAACTGGCAAATCTCTATGATTTCGCCAACACGCTCGATGTCAGGCATTTCATCCACCACGGCGTCCCGCACGTGCAGGGGGACGAACTCGGTGGTCCGCGCGAACTAGGCGCCTGGATGGCAAAGCGCGGGCTGTTGTTCACCAGCGCCAGGATCACGCCCGCGATGGTCGACGTGGCGCTACAGCTGCGTGCGGGCATTCGCGCCTATCTGCAATGCGATCCGGCTGAGCGCCGAACGAACAAGGAAACCGTTCAATCCCTGAACACGGCACTGAAGCTGTTTCCGCTGGTGGCCAGAGCGCAAGTCGATCGTGGCATGGTGTTGGGTACCGCGCGCGACGATGCCCTGGCCGGGCTGTCGGCGGTGGTCGCCGAGCTTTATGACTGCTCCGTCACGGGAAAGCTTGACCGGTTGAAGATGTGCGCGGCCGAAGAGTGCCGCCGCGTGTTCTTCGACCGGTCGAAGCCCGCGACCCGGCGGTGGTGCATGTCGACGCTGTGCGGCAACCGGATGAAGACCCGGGCCTATCGCGAACGCCATCGTGACGCAGGCTAAGGGGAAGGCGATTGCAGGCTAAGTGAAAGCCGTGGAGCCCAACACGGCACGCAGAAATCACTTTGCGTTCCGCCGGTCAGGGCAGCGCGACCACTTGCTTCGGCGAATTCAATCGGCGGCGCGATAGTGCCCGGATTTGCCGCCCTTTTTTTCCAGCAGATGAATGCCTTCGATGCGGACGCCGCGTTCCGCCGCCTTGACCATGTCGTAGATCGTCAGGCACGCCACCGACACCGCGGTCAGCGCTTCCATCTCGACCCCGGTCGGGCCGGTGACCTTCACGGTGGCACGCACGATGCAGCCGGGCAGCTTCTCGTCGGGCGCAATGTCCACGGTGACTTTCGATAGCGCCAGCGGATGGCACAGCGGGATCAATTCCGAGGTACGCTTCGCCGCCATGATGCCGGCGAGACGCGCGGTGCCCAGCACGTCGCCCTTCTTGGCATTGCCGGAAACGATCAGATCGAGCGTCGCCTTGCTCATGACGACGCGGCCTTCTGCGACCGCTATGCGTTCTGTAGCCGGTTTGGCCGAGACATCGACCATGCGAGCTTCACCCTTGCCGTCGATATGGGTGAGGGCGGACGTTTCCCCTGAAGATTTGCTCGCCATGGTCAACGCGTGCCCGTCGCGCGCGGCGCCGCGCCGCGTTCAAGCAGCGCGCGGGTTGCCGCCGCCACGTCGGCCTGCCGCATGAGGCTTTCGCCGACCAGGAATGTCGATATGCCCACGCGTGCCAGCCGCGCCAGGTCGGCGGGCGCAAAGATACCGCTTTCGCCGACCATCAGGTGATCCCCGGGGATCAGCGGCGCCAGCGCCTCGCTGGTCGCCAGCGTGGTCTCGAAGGTCCGCAAGTTTCGATTGTTGATGCCGATCATCGGCGAGCGAAGTTTCAAGGCGCGGTCGAGTTCTGCGCGTTCGTGGATCTCGATCAGCACATCCATGCCGTGGGCAAGGGCAGCGTCCTCGATGTCCCTCGCCGCGCCGTCGTCGAGTGCCGCCATGATGATCAGGATGCAATCAGCGCCATGGGCGCGTGCTTCGGTCACCTGATAGGTATCGAACATGAAATCCTTGCGCAGCACCGGCAGCTTGGTGGCCGCGCGTGCCGCCACCATGAAATCGAGGTGGCCCTGAAACGACGGCTGATCCGTCAGCACCGAGAGGCAGGCGGCACCGCCGGCTTCATAGGCCTTCGCGAGCGCCGGAGGATCGAAATCGGCGCGGATCAGCCCCTTGGAGGGCGAGGCCTTCTTCACTTCGGCAATCAGCGCGTATTCGCCTCGAGCGAGCTTGCGGCGGATCGCACTGACAAAGCCGCGCGGCGGAGGTGCCGCCTTCGCCAGCGCCTCGACGCTTCCCAGCGGATGGGCGAGCTTGGCAGCGGCGATCTCCTCGCGCTTGTAAGCTTCGATCTTGGTCAGGATATCGGACATCGCGAGACCTCCGCGGTCAGCTGTTGGAGACCGCGATCAGACGTTTCAGCCGCTCCAGCGCCGCGCCCGAGTCGAGCGACTTGGTGCCGAGCGCCACGCCTTCCTTCAGATTTGTGGCGCGCCCGGCCACGATCAAGGCCGCCGCGGCGTTCAACAATGCGACATCGCGAAAAGGGCTTGGCATGCCGTCCAGCACGCTTTGCAGCGCGATCGCGTTGGCGTCGGCGTCGCCACCCTTCAGCGCCTCGCCGGCAACACGCTTCAGGCCGGCCTCCTCCGGCGTCACCTCGAAGGTGCGGATATTGCCGTTCTCGAGGGCTGCGACGAAGGTCGGGCCGGTGAGGGTGATTTCATCGAGGCCGTCGGAACCGTGCACCACCCAGACCGACTTGGCGCCGAGGTTCCTGAGCACCTGCGCCAGCGGCTGCACCCATTGCCGTGAAAAGACCCCGACCATTTGCCGGGTCACGCCGGCCGGGTTGGACAGCGGCCCCAGCAGATTGAAGATCGTGCGCGTCGCCAGTTCGACCCGGGTCGGGCCGACGTTCTTCATGGCGGGGTGGTGCGACGGCGCGAACATGAAACCGATACCGGCCTCCCGGACGCAGCGGCCGACCTGCTCGGGCCTGAGATCGATCTTCACCCCGAGCGAGGCCAGGACGTCCGCAGCGCCCGAGCGCGACGACAATGCGCGATTGCCATGCTTGGCGACGGGCACGCCGGTGCCCGCGACGATGAAGGAGGCGCAGGTCGAAACGTTGACCGAGCCGGAGCCGTCACCGCCGGTGCCGACCACGTCGACGGCGTCGGCGGGAGCCTCGACCCGCAGCATCTTGGCGCGCATCGCCGATACCGCGCCGGTGATCTCGTCGACGGTTTCGCCGCGGACCCGCAACGCCATCAACAGTCCGCCCATTTGCGAGGGCGTGGCTTCGCCGGACATCATGCTGTCGAAAGTGGATGCCGCCTCCTCGCGCGACAGCGTCGCGCCGGTGGCGACTTTTCCGATGATGGATTTGAGGTCGTGCATCGCGAGCTTTCGAAATCTCTATCTATTGGAGCATGATCTTTCGGAAAACCGGTGCCCACTTTTCCGGATCATGCTCAGTTATTCGCCCCCGTCACCTGCGCGAAGGCGGCCTGATTGATCGTCGTCCCGATATCGGTTTCAAGCTTGGTAACATATTGCGCGACTTCTTCATCGGTCAGGCTGCGCTGAACGCTTTCCTTCAGCTTCTTGACGTCGTCCGAGGCATAGTCGACCGGCGGCACGGTAATGTCGGTCACGCGGAAGACGATCCACTCGTTGTTGGCGGCGCCGGCGGTCTGCCCGACGCCATCCTTGGCCGTGCGAAATGCCGCCGCGATTACGGCGGCGGGCACGCCGGGTAGCGAGGCATCGCGCTTGAAACCGCTCGCGGTCTCCACCTTCAGTCCCGCGGTTGCCGCCTCGTCCGCAAGCTTGCCGCCCTGTTCGAGCTTCTGCACTATCTCGGTCGCCTTGGTCTTGAGCCGGCTCATGACCTGGTCGTCGTGCCAGCGTGCTTCGACCTGGCCCTTGACCTCATCGAGGTTGCGCTCGCGTGAGGGGGTGATGCCGAGCACGTCGTACCAGACATAGCCGCCCTTGAACGAGATCGGATCGTTGTCGACCCCGACATCGCTGTTGAAGGCCTGCGAGACGACATCGAGACCAACGGGAATGTTGGCGGCCGGCTGGCCGTTTGGCGTGCGGCCGGAGCGATCGACGGCGTCGATGGTGACGGCGGCAAGGCCGAGCTTCTGCGCGGCTTCGGTGACGCTGGCACCGCCGCCGCGCTCGTCTTCCATCTTGTCGCGCAGTTCGGCAACCTTGGTGCGCGCGCGCTCCGTGGCGATTTCCGTCTTCAGATCGGTGGCCAAATTTTCATATTTCGGTTCCACGCCGGCCTCGATCTTGCCGATCTTGACCAGAGCGACGCCGAACTTGCCTTGCACCGGCTGGCTTACTTCGCCTGTAGGCAGGGAGAAGGCTGCGTCCGCCACCGCCGGATCGATGATTTCCGACTTGGAGACCATGCCGAGATCGACGTCCGCGGCTTTGAGTCCGCGCTCCTTGGCGAGATCGTCGAACGACAATCCGGAAGCGATCCGGCTGCGTGCCGCGGCGGCTTCGTCCGCATTCGGGAAAACCATCTGGGAGACTTCGCGCTTTTCCGGCGTTCCCAGCCGGTCGCGGCGTTGTTCGAACAGTTTCTTGGCATCGTCGTCCGACACGTCGGTCCATTTGCCGATCTCGTCCGGCGTAATCGCGACAAAGGCGATCTTGCGATATTCGGGAGCGCGGAACTGGGCCTTGTGGTCGTCGAAATAGGCGGCCAGCGCTTCCGGCGATGGCGGATCGATGGTTCCGGCCTGCGCGGCGTCGAGTTTGACGTATTCGATATTGCGCTGTTCGTTCTGGAAGCGGCTGAGCGCCTCGATCATCACTTTCGACGGTTCGAGCCCGGCGGAAATGGTGCCGGCGATCTGACGCCGCAGCGATACCTTGCGCTGGTCGGCGATATAGCGCTGCTCGGAGAAGCCGAACTGGCGGATCACGGCCTGGAAGCGCTGCGGATCGAAATTGCCGTTGACGCCCTTGAAGTTGGGATCGTTGAATATCACGCGCATGGTCTCGGCGTCGGACTGTCCGAGCCCGAGCCGGCGCGCCTCCTCGTCGAGGGCGGCTTCCGCGATGGTTTGCTGCAGCACCTGGCGGTCGATGCCGAAGGCGCGGGCCTGATCCGCCGTCAGCGGACGACCGAACTGGCGGCCGATCTGCTGCAGCTTGTCGGTGTAGAGCTGGCGGAACTCATTGATCGAGATTTCGGTATGGCCGATCGTGGCCAGCGTCGATTGGCCAAATCCCCTGAAAATGTCGGCGATGCCCCAGATGCCGAAGCTGACAATCAATACGCCCATCACCACGGCCATAATCGTCTTGCCGAGCCAGTTTGATGAGGCTTTCCGCATTCCTCGAAGCATGGGTCCGTCCTGGAGCTGAAAAATAAGTGATTGATTTCATTGGCCGATCCCGTTTTTGTCCCGCACCTTTGGATCCGGTGCGGGGATAGATGTTCCGGTTTCGGCCTCGGGACGGTCTAGCTTATGGATGGCGCTGGCCGCAAACTTACTCCGATTGGCGCTGCGGGTGTACATGGTCGCCATCCGGCCGCCGGACCAACCGAAGATGGCCTCAAGTTCCCGTTCCGTGGCGCCGTTCTCGGCTGCGCGCGTTGCGGCCGCCTTGCGCATACCGTGGG
>JBGPSI010000196.1:0-9166 GCA_041490045.1 Bradyrhizobium sp. | reverse complement strand
CGAGAAGCACGTGCGGCGATCCGCCGGCGACGACGCCGACGTCACCGCAGACCGATTTCAGATGCCGAGTTTGGATTTGAGCAGGTCGTTGACGGCCTGCGGGTTGGCCTTGCCGCCGGATGACTTCATCACCTGGCCGACGAACCAGCCGACGAGTTGCGGTTTCGCTTTCGCCTGCGCGACCTTCTCGGGATTGGCCGCGATGATGTCGTCGACCACCTTCTCGATCGCGCCGAGGTCCGTGACCTGCTTCATGCCGCGCGCTTCCACCAGCGCGCGGGGGTCGCCGCCCTCCTGCCAGACGATCTCGAACAGGTCCTTTGCGATCTTGCCGGAGATAGTGCCCTCGCCGATCAGTTCGACGACGCTTCCAAGCTGTTCGGCCGACACCGGCGAGGCGGAAATGTCCCGGCCTTCCTTGTTGAGCCGCCCGAACAGTTCGTTGATGACCCAGTTGGCGGCAAGCTTGCCGTCGCGGGCCTTGTCCGCGAGTTTCGCCAGCACGGATTCATAGAAGCCCGCGCTTTCGCGCTCCGCCACCAGCACGCTGGCGTCATACGGCGAGAGGCCGAACTCGGCGATGAAGCGCGCCTTCTTCCGGTCCGGCAATTCCGGCAAGCCCGCCTTCAGCCCGGCGACGTACGCCTCGCTGAACTCCAGCGGCAACAGGTCGGGATCCGGGAAATAGCGGTAGTCGTGCGCCTCTTCCTTGGAGCGCATCGAGCGGGTCTCGCCCTTGTTAGGGTCGAACAGCCGGGTTTCCTGGTCGATGGCGCCGCCGTCCTCGATGATCCCGATCTGGCGGCGTGCCTCGTACTCGATCGCCTGGCCGATGAAATTGATCGAGTTCATGTTCTTGATTTCGCAGCGCGTGCCGAGCGGACCGCCCGGCTTGCGCACGGAAACGTTGACGTCGGCGCGCAAGGAACCCTTTTCCATGTCGCCGTCGCAGGTACCGAGATAGCGCAGGATCGAGCGCAGCTTTGTCACATAGGCTTTCGCCTGCTCCGACGAGCGGATGTCGGGCTTGGAGACGATCTCCATCAGCGCGACGCCGGAGCGGTTGAGGTCGACATAGGACATGGTCGGGCTCCGGTCGTGCAGCAACTTGCCGGCATCCTGCTCCAGATGCAGCCGCTCGATGCCGACTGTGGCGGTTTCGCCGTCGGCCAGCTCGATCACCACCTCCCCCTCGCCCACGATCGGCGACTTGTACTGGCTGATTTGATAGCCCTGCGGCAGATCCGGGTAGAAATAGTTCTTGCGGTCGAACACCGAGCGCCGGTTGATCTGCGCGTTGAGCCCGAGGCCGGTGCGCACCGCCTGCCGCACGCATTCCTCGTTGATGACGGGCAGCATGCCCGGCATCGCCGCATCGACCAGCGAGACGTGGCTGTTCGGCTCGCCGCCGAATTCCGTCGAGGCGCCGGAGAACAGTTTTGAGTTGGAGGTGACCTGGGCGTGGACTTCCAGCCCTATCACCATTTCCCAGTCGCCGGTGGCGCCCTTGATCAGTTTTGCGCTTGTCTCGCTCATTCGCTTCCAGCCCCAAGCAGCGCGGAAACCATCCGCTCCCATTCGGTCTCGAGCGAACCGGCCGCGACGGGCCTGGCCGCGCGGCGGTACCAATAGCCGGCATTGCCGGTGTCGCCTTCGACCCGATGCAGATAGGCATGAACCCAGGCCGCGTCAGCGGTTGGTTCGTCCTGCACGATCCTGTGTGCCTGATCCCAATCGCCGTTGGCCGCCCACCATAGCGCAGCCAGCGGCGCCGCCAATTGCGGCGCCGGTGCTGCGCCCGACAGGCTCGCTTTGAACTCCGCCATGGTCACCACCACCTCGCCGGCGTGAAACGCCCGGCGGCCTGCTCGACCACCTCGCCGAGCGAGAACAGCGTCTCCTCGTCGAAGGGACGGCCGATCAGCTGCAACCCGAGCGGCAAGCCCTGCACATCCTTGCCGGCGGGAACCGCAATGCCCGGCAGCCCCGCCATGTTCACGGTCACCGTGAAGATGTCGTTGAGATACATCTCGACGGGGTCGGCGCCGCCCTTCTCGCCGATGCCGAACGCCGCCGACGGCGTGGCGGGCGTCAGGATCGCGTTCACGCCCTTGGCAAAACAGTCTTCGAAATCCCTCTTGATCAGGGTCCGGACTTTTTGCGCCCGCAGATAATAGGCATCGTAGTAACCGGCCGACAGCACATAGGTGCCGATCATGACACGGCGGCGAACTTCGGCGCCAAAGCCCTCGGCGCGGGTGGCTTCATACATGTCGCCGATCGAGCGGCCGGACACGCGCAGGCCGTAGCGCACGCCGTCGTAGCGCGCGAGATTCGAGGACGCTTCCGCGGGTGCGACGATGTAATAGGCCGGCAGCGCGTATTTGGTGTGCGGCAGCGACACCTCGACCAGTTCGGCGCCGGCTTTCTTCAGCCATTCTGCGCCCTCGCTCCAGAGCTTCTCGATTTCGGCGGGCATGCCGTCGAGCCGGTATTCCCGGGGAATGCCGATCTTCATGCCCTTGATCGATTTGCCGATCGCCGCCTCGTAGTCCGGCACCGCGCGATCGACCGACGTCGTGTCCTTGGGATCGTGACCGGCCATCGAGCGCAGCAGGATCGCGGTATCGCGCACGGTGCGCGCGATCGGGCCTGCCTGGTCGAGCGAAGACGCGAACGCCACGATGCCCCAGCGCGAGCAGCGGCCATAGGTCGGCTTCAGGCCGACGGTCGCGGTGAACGCCGCGGGCTGGCGGATCGAGCCGCCGGTATCGGTCGCGGTTGCGCCCATGCACAGCAAAGCCGCCACCGCCGACGCCGAACCGCCGGACGAGCCGCCCGGCACCAGCGTGGTGTTGGCGCCCTCGCGCCGCCATGGATTGACCACCGGGCCGAAGCACGAGGTCTCGTTCGACGAGCCCATCGCGAACTCGTCATTGTTGAGCTTGCCGAGCATCACGGCGCCGTCGCGCCAGAGCTGCGAAGTGACGGTGGATTCGTAGGGCGGCACGAAATTGCCGAGGATCTTCGAGCATGCGGTGGTGCGCACGTCCCTGGTCGCGAACAGGTCCTTGATCCCTAGCGGAATGCCGGCGAGCGGACCGCCCTCGCCTTTTGCAATTTTTGCATCGATCTCGCGCGCCATGGCGCGCGCCTGATCGGGCGTTTCCAGCACGAACGCATTGAGTACGCGCGCGGCCTCGATCGCGGACAAATGAGCGTTCGTCAGTTCAAGCGACGTAAAGGATTTGTTCGCGAGACCATCCCTGGCCTCGGCGAGCGTCAGCGATGTCAAATCGGTCATTTATCAACCGGGCTGCAGAAGAACGGAGACAGCGTCTTGTCGTTGGCCGGATCGTCCTGATTGACGCGGGCCTTGTCGGCGGCTTCGAGCGCATCCAGCACGGCGTCGACGGCCTTGTCGGGATCGGCGGCCTTGCCCTGCCGCTCCATCGCGTCGAGATAATTCATATAGGCCGCGTAGGCCTTTTCATCGTCGCAGAGCAGACACATCGGATTTCCAGTCTCAAAAGCTCTCTTGTTTGGCGCGTGTTCCCGCTCGAAAACGCTATGTTACTCGACGACTTTCGGCACCAGAAAGAAATGATCTTCCGTGGCCGGGGCGTTCCGGACGATGGCGTCGGCGATCCCGCCGTCATTGACCACGTCGGGGCGCTTCTTCATTTCCATCGGCGTCACCGAGGTCATCGGCTCGATGCCCTCGACATTGACTTCCGACAACTGCTCGACGAACGCCAGCATGGCGTTCAGCTCGCCCTGCAGATGGGGGACCTCGGCCTCGGTGACCGCGATCCGCGCGAGATGCGCGATACGGCGAACGGTGGCGGCATCGACGGACATTATATATGGCCTCTAACGGCAAAATTCAGTCCGCCGTATAGCAGAGGGGGCTTTTGCGCCGCAACCGTGCCCCGGCCCTTATCGACCGGCCATCTGGCTCATCCGCGCCAGGGCCGCACCGGCCAGCGCCCGGGTCAGCTCGGCGGCGGGCATTTCGCGCCCGAGCCGCACCGCCTGCCCGGCCCAAAGATTGGTGAAATCGACCCTGCCGAGCTTTTCGGCGGCCGCCTTCAGCGGCGCCAGGCCGGTCGCGGCATGGGGAAAGGCCGGAGCATGGGGCGAAATCGGGCCGACCTCGCGCATCGCCCGGTTGGCGACCCCGCGCGCCGGGCGGCCGGTCATGACGTTGGTGATCACGGTGGAATCGTCCAGCGCCTGGGCCAGCGCGAGGCGCCCCTGCGCCGTCACCTTCGATTCCGGACAGCGCAGATAGGCGGTGCCCATCTGCACGCCGGCAGCTCCCAGCGCGAACGCCGCAGCGATCCCCCGCCCGTCGGCGATGCCGCCCGCGGCGATCACGGGGACTTTCACCGCATCCACTACCTGCGGAACCAGCGCGAAGGTGCCGGGCTGCTCGGAAATATTCTCGGTCAGGAACATGCCGCGATGGCCGCCGGCCTCGGCGCCTTGCGCGATGATGACGTCGGCGCCGCTCTCCTCGAGCCAGATCGCCTCCTTCACAATGGTCGCCGACGACATCACGATGCAGCCGGCCGCCTTGACGCGCCTCAACAGCGCAGGGTCCGGCAGGCCGAAATGGAAGCTGACCACTTCGGGCTTCAGCTCCTCGACCAATTCGCACATCGCGGCATTGAATGGCGCACGATTGGCGGCGTTGACCGGCGCCGCCGGATCAACCCCGAGCTCTTCATAATAGGGCGCAAGCCGCTCTCTCCATTGGGCCTCGCGCTTTGGATCGGCGTCGACCGGTTCGTGACAGAAGAAGTTCATGTTGACCGGTGCGGAAACCCGCTGGCGGATGATATTGACCTGCTCACGGGCCTTCTCCACCGACAGCATCGCGCAGGGCAGCGAGCCGAGCGCCCCGCCCTGGGCTGCCGCGATCACGAGGTCGGCATCCATGATGCCGGCCATCGGCGCGAGCACGATGGGAAACTCCGTCTTGAAAAGCTCGATAACCCGGCGGTCTGGCCACATGATCTGTCGATTCCGATGAATTGGGGATTTGGCGCGGGCGTCGCTGCCGGCGGCCTTGCGCAAGATTAACACCCCACGAGCCGGATTAGCTATGCATTCAGGCGCCGCCAGCCGTTCCGGCGCCGCAGCGCGATCGAGCTTCCTGCTTTGCACAAATCGTGCGCCGCGTGGTATGCGAGCGCGATGCCTGCCCTCATCCTCCCGCTGATCGAAGCTGCCGCGCACTGGCCTGAACGCGGCGCGCTGGTCGGGCTCGATCTCGGCACCAAGACCATCGGGGTCGCGGTCTCCGATCCCGATCGGCGCCTCGCGACCGGCGTCGAGACCATCCAGCGCAAGGCCTTCAAGGCCGATGCCGCGCGCCTGATCGCCATCGCCGCGGAGCGCAACGCCGTCGGCTTCGTGCTCGGCCTGCCCATCAACATGGACGCCAGCGAGGGGCCGCGCGCCCAATCCACCCGCGCCTTCGCCCGCAACTTCTCCAAGCTCACCGATCTTCCCATCGCGCTGTGGGACGAACGGCTGTCTACCGCCGCGGTCGAACGCGAGCTGATCGGCATGGACATGAGCCGTGCCCGCCGCGCGGAAGTGATCGACGAACACGCCGCGATCTTCATCCTGCAGGGCGCGCTCGACCGGCTGGGAAATTTGCGCGAAACGCGCGGAGGCGAAGGCCCTAGCCGTGCCCGGCCAGCATGATGGTCTGTATTACCGCGGCCAGGTTGTTGAGGGCGTGCACGAAGATCGTCAGCCAGGTCGAGTTGAAGCGGTAGCGGAGAAAGCCGAGCAAGAGGCCGATCGAGAACACCTCGCCGAAAAAGAACCAGTCATACTGCAAATGCAGCGCGGTCCACACGATCGACGACAGCAGGATGGCGCCAGGGACGCCGAGAAACGACTCCGACCAGCCGCGATAGAGAAAGCCGCGTGAGAACAATTCCTCCGAAACGGGCGCGGCGATGCAGAACGCGAACACCAAAAGCCACAGCGCGCCGTCGGCGCGGGCCGATTGCAGCACCTCTCCCATAAACCCCGGCGAGACCTCGCGTCCGGTCGCGCGCGACACCGCGTCCCACCCCATCACGAGAACACCGAGCGCGACCGCGCCGATGACGAAATTGATCCAGGAAGTTCCGCGCAGCGCTAGGTAATCGGCAAATGGCGTGCCCGACAGTCGCGTCGCAAGCCACAGCGCGGCAAGCACGGCCGGAAGCCCAGCGATCACCGAGAGCGAGATCGTCAGACCGCCGCCGACGACATGGATCGCCGCGGCCACGTCGATCGGCCCGTCCCGCCGCAGCACGAACCAGAGTACCACCGCCATCTGCCCCGCAAACATCGCGGCGAAGATCAAAAGGCCCCACAGCGCGGTGCCCCAGAAGCCCCAGACGCGCGGTGGACGCCGGGCGGGAATCGCGGAAGCGGCGGGGCTTGCGGGATCGAGGGAATCCATCAACTGGCTTTCATCTTGGTTATCGTCATGGCAGGGCAAAAGCGCCAACGGATCCGCGCGGAGCGCGGCCCGATGACAGGCTCCGCGCGTCTTCGCGCAGATGTCCCGGCCGTCCCCACGTCTTCGTTTCACATCGAAGACAGGCGTGGATGCCCGGTACAAGGCCGGGCAAGACGGAGAAAACCATCACGGCAGCGTCCGGTCCAGGAGGCCCCTGATGTCGCCGGGGGCGAGATCGACGGCGCCGTACATGCTGCCGTGGGTCTGGGCAAGGCGCGTCCGCGCGAACAATTCGGCGTGATGCGGCGACACCTTGTTCAGCGCCGCCGCCGCCGCGAGGAGCGCCAGCTTTTCCACCGCAAGCCGCGCCACTCGCTCACTGTCCGGCCTGCGGAACGCCTTGCCGATGAACGTCACCGCCTCGCCGGCGCCGGACAGGCCGCCGGTTTCCGCAGCGAGCTGCTGCAGGACGGCGCTTGCCGCCTCGACCTCGCGCGACAGCGCCCGCAGCACGTCCAGGCACATCACATTGCCGGAACCTTCCCAGATCGCATTGACCGGAGATTCGCGGTAATGCCGCGCCAAAATGCCCTCCTCGACATAGCCGTTGCCGCCGAGGCATTCCATCGCCTCATAGAGAAATCCCGGCGCGCTCTTGCAGACCCAGTATTTTATCGCCGGCGTCAGCAACCGCATGTAGGCCGCCTCGCCCGCGTCGCGCGGTGCCTGGTCGAACGAACGGCACAGCCGCATGACGAGCGCAATCGAAGCCTCGACATGCAGTGCCATGTCCGACAGCACCGCCTGCATCAGCGGCTGGTCGGCGAGGTGCTTCTGGAACACGCTGCGATGCCTTGAATGATGCAGCGCATGCGCCAGGCCCGACCGCATCAGGCCGGCAGACGCAATCGCACAATCCTGCCGCGTCAGCTGCACCATCTGGATGATGGTGCGGATGCCCTTGCCCTCGTCACCGACGCGCACGCCATGGGCACCGACAAACTCCACTTCGGAGGAGGCATTGGAGCGGTTGCCGAGCTTGTCCTTCAGGCGCTGGAACTGGATCGCATTGATCGATCCATCGGGCCGGAAGCGCGGCATGAAGAAGCAGGTCAGGCCTTCGTCGGCCTGGGCCAGCACCAGGAAGGCGTCGCACATCGGCGCCGACATGAACCATTTGTGCCCGGTGATGCGATAGGCGTCGCCGTCGCGCTCCGCGCGCGTCATGTTGGAGCGCACGTCGGTGCCGCCCTGCTTCTCCGTCATGCCCATGCCGAGCGTCATGGCGCGTTTCGTCGGCCATGGCGCAAACGTCGGATCGTAGGCGCGCGTGGAGATCACCGGCATCACTTTCGCCAAGAGATCTGGCTGCGCCGCCAGCGCCGCCACCGAGGCGCGCGTCATGGTGATCGGGCACAGATGACCGGTCTCGACCTGGGACGCCATGTAGAATTTCGCCGCCCGCACCACTTCGGCCGCGCCGCCGGCGGGCTTGCCGTCCACGGTCCAGGTCGAATTGTGAATGCCGGCGTGCGCACTGCGCGCCATCACTTCATGGTAGGCCGGGTGAAACTCGACCTCGTCGCGCCTGACGCCGCGGGAATCGAAGGTACGCAGTTTCGGCGTGTTCTCGTTGGCGATGCGACCGCGCTCGGCCATGACCGCCGAACCCCAATGCTGCCCGAATTCGGAAAGCTCCTTTTCGGCGGCTGCGCCGCCATTGGCCGCGACCGCTTCCACCAGCGGCCGGTCCACCGCGAACAGATCGACGTCCTGGAACGGTGGCGACTGGTTGAATACTTCATGGGTCGCGAATGAGGCTTGGGTCATGGTCTGCTTCCGGCTGCCGAATGGTGAGGAATGAGGGTCGAGCCACCGGCTGTAACCCCGCACCCCGATCGCACGCTTTGTTCTATCTCAACCGCTCCGTGATCGGAAAATCATACGCGTGCCCGCCCGCGCCCGGCAGTGAAAAATGCCACCACTCCTTGGAATAATTTACAAAACCTTGCTTCGCCATCACCGCAACGAGCGCATTGCGCCAGCGGCGCTGGGCCGGCGTGGTGGAGCTCGCGGCAGTGTGGGCTTTGAGGTCGGAACAATCGTAGCCGGTGCCCATGTCGACGCTGCCTTCGGGGGAGCGCGCATCCGCCGACGCCGTGCAGTCGGCATAGGCCTTGCCGGGATCGAACGTCGCCGAGTTGTCGGCCGTCAGGTCCACCAACGTCAGGTCCACGGCGGCGCCGGTGGAATGGCCGGAATGTTCGGCGATATAGCCCAGGCGAAACAGATCCTTCTTGCCGAATACCGGATTATACCGCCGCTCGGCGGGCGTCTCCCGGCCGTTCTGCGCCCACACCACCATGTCGTGCACTGCCCGTGCCGGTCGATAGCAATCCAGCATCTTCAGCGACAGTTTTTGAGGTGTGAGCTCCCGCTGGGCGCGCTGAAGCGCCAGCCCAACCCCGCGCTTCACCACGCATTCGGCAGCCTCGTAGCCGGAAAGCCTCCGGCCGACGAAATTGTTGGCCCCGGCGTAGCGGATGTCCTGGATGATCGAGGGATCGATATCGCGCAGGAATACAAAACCGCCAGGCAGCGTCTGCGCGCCGGCGGCGGAAACGGAGGCCACGATGGCGAGGGCGATCACAAATATGCGCACGAAGGCCGCCCCCTTTAATCATCGTGGCCGGG
>JBGPSI010000195.1:0-9184 GCA_041490045.1 Bradyrhizobium sp. | reverse complement strand
GGGCTTGCCGTCCATGAACAGCAGTTTCCAGATTCCGATACTGCGCCTGATATTGAATGGAAACGGCACGTCGTGATCGCGCACCTTGCCCGGCACCGGCTCAAGCGTCTTCAGATAGGCGAAGAGGTCGCGGATGTCGTCGGCCTTGGCATGCGCGTAGGACGGATAGGGAAAGGCCGGGAAATAATGATAACCCGCCGGCGAAATCCCCTGCGTCACCGCGCGGACGAAATCGGTCTCGCTCCAGCGCCCGATGCCGTCGGCCGGATCGGGTGAGATGTTCGGCGCGTAGAACGTTCCGAACGGCGACGGGATCGCCAGGCCTCCGCCGAGCTTTGTGCGATCGGGCTGGCCGGGCACCGCATGGCAGGAGGAACATCCACCGGCGTTGAAGGTTGTCAGTCCGTTCGCGAGGTTGGGCGTATAGGCCCTCCCGGTAACCGCCAGCACGAACGGGGTCGCCGTCAGCCACCAATAGATGCCGAACGCGCCTGCGCAAACCAGAACCAAACTCAGGAAGACTCGTCGCATTCGCCGATCCGTCACCGATCATCTTAGACTAACGGCCACTATGGCGATTATTCGAACCCTGCACCGCCTGAAAATTTGAAGCATTTAAACGCGTTACGGGAATAAAACCAAACCCGCTTTGTTTTGGGAGTGGCACCATCACCTGAACGCCAACAGGGAGAGAACCATGTCAAAGACCAAGACCATGCTGGCCATGCTAGCGCTGGGCACGACCGTTGCGTTCGCCGGACCCGCCTTCGCCGAGAAGATGAAAGCGACCCTGGACGCCAAGTCCGAGGTGCCCCCGAACGCCAGCGCCGGCACCGGCACCGCCGATATCGACTACGACGCCGCCACCAAGAAGCTGAGCTGGAAGCTGAGCTATTCCGGGCTCACCGGCCCTGCCACGGCCGCCCATTTCCACGGGCCGGCCGAACCCGGCAAGAATGCCGGCGTTGCGGTGGCGATCCCGAATGCGACCACAAGCCCGACCGAGGGCAGCGCCACGCTGACGGACGCCCAGGCCGCCGACCTGATGGCCGGCAAGTACTATGTCAATGTCCACACCGCGGCCAATCCGGGCGGCGAAATCCGCGGACAGGTCACGAAGTAATTCTGTAATTTTTCGGATATACCTTCAGTAAGGTTTGCTGCAGCGGCGCTTCTCACTCGCACATCATAAGATCACGACGACAAAGGGTGGCCCGCCTCGCGGCGACCACCCTTTGCTATTGCAGCCACACCTGCGGGTTCGAGCCAGGCGCGCCTTGACGATCTACTTCAGTTTCACCCGGTAAGTGTCGTGACAATCGGCGCATTTGGCCTGGATCTGGTCGTAGGCGACCTTCAGGCTGGCGGCATCCTTGATGCTGCCTTTTACGCTGGCGATGGTCCTGGCGACGACCGGTACCTTCGAGTCGAAATCGGCCTTGTTCTGCCAGATCTTCTGCGATGCCCCGTAGTTCGCGTTCACCACGTCTTCCTTGGGATTGGTCTCGAATACCTTGGGAATCGTGGGCACGCTTTCCTCGAGCTGGGCGATCGCGGCGTTGACCGCCTTCTGATCGTAGGGAATCTCGCCCTTCGTCATTTTCAGGATCACGCCGTACATGCTCTTGCCCTGCGCCCGCATCAGATTGTCCTGCTTAACGGCGACATCCTGCTGCGCCATCACAGCGCCGGCACCGAGCAACAAGGCTCCCGCAACAACAACCGTTCGTATCATCGGCCAATTCTCCGTTTCCCGAAGCGTTCCAAACGACGCCGCGCACCCGCTTGCGCGGGCCGCGGCTCATCAATGCATAGAACTCCCCGCGCCGCATTTCATTCCCGCGCGCGGTAAAATATCAGAGACTATGCTGGCGCTGATGCTCGCGGATCGCAATCCAGACCCGCTCCGGCGTCGCAGGCATATCGATGTGATCGATCTTGTATTCGCGCCACAGCCCCTCGATGATGGCGTTGACCACCGCAGGACAGGAGCCGATCGCGCCGGCCTCGCCCGCGCCCTTGACGCCCAGCGGATTGGTCTTGCAGGGCACGTTGTGGGTCTCGAACACGAACGACGGACCGTCGGCCGCGCGCGGCATCGCATAGTCCATGAAGGTGCCGGTGACGAGCTGTCCGTCCTTGGCGTTATAGACCGCCTGCTCCATCAAGGCCTGCCCGATCCCCTGCATCGCGCCGCCATGAACCTGGCCGGCGAGCAGCAGCGGATTCAGCGTCACGCCGAAATCGTCGACGATGACGTAGTTGACGATCTTGATGATGCCGGTCGCCGGGTCGATCTCGACTTCGGCCAGATGCGTGCCGTTCGGGAACGTGCCGTCGGCCTGCGTGAAGGTCGCGCTGGCGTTCAGCTTCGACGGATCGACGCCCGGCCGCTTCGCCAGATCGGCAAAGCTCACCGAGCGATCGGTGCCGGCGACGCGGATGGTGCCGTTGCTGATCTCGAGATCGCCGCTGCCGGCTTCCAGCGCTTCGGCGGCGATCTCGCGCAATTTCTTGCCGAGTTCGCGGGTCGCGCGCTCGACGCTGACGCCGCCGGTCGGAATCGATGCCGAGCCGCCGGTGCCGAGGCCGGTGGCGATCTTGTCGGTGTCGCCCTGGATGATGTGGACGCGCTCGGGCGGCAGCCCGAACTGCTCGGCGACCAGTTGCGCGTAAGCGGTCTGGTGGCCCTGCCCGCTCGACTGGGTACCGATCAGGATCGTGACGTCGCCATCCGGATCGAGCTGCACCTTGGCGGTCTCCTCGCCCATGGTGCCGCAGACCTCGACATAGGTCGCGAGTCCAATGCCGCGCACCAGACCTTGTTTCTTCGCGGCCTTGGCGCGCTTGGGAAATTCCTTCCAGTTGGCGATTTCCATGGCGCGCTTCATATGCGCGGTGAAGTCGCCGGAATCATAGACCTTGCCGGTCGCGGTCTTGTAGGGCATCGCGCGCGGCGAGATGAAGTTCTTGCGCCGGATCGCATCCGGCGTCATGCCAAGCTTGCGCGCCGCCGCGTCGACCAGACGCTCGACCACGTAAGCCGCCTCCGGTCGCCCGGCGCCGCGATAGGCGTCGACCGGCACGGTGTTGGTGAACACGGTGCGGACGCGGCAATGGAACGCCTGGATGTCATAGAGGCCGGGCAGCATGCCGGCGCCACCGTGGGGAATGTAGGGCCCGAAGGTCGACAGATACGCGCCCATGTCGCCGATCAGATCGACATCCATCGCGAGGAACCTGCCGTCCTCGGCAAGCGCCATCCGCGCCGTGGTGACGTTGTCGCGGCCCTGCGCGTCGCCCATGAAGTGGTCGGAGCGGTCGGCGGTCCATTTGACCGTCTTGCGCAGCTTGCGCGCGGCGACCGCGATCAGCGCGTATTCGCGATAGGGAAACAGTTTGGTGCCGAAACCGCCGCCGACATCCGGGCAGATTACCCGCATTTTTTCCAGCGGCATCTTCAGGACCATTCCGCCGATGATCTCGCGCAGGCGATGGCTGCCCTGGCTGCCGATCGTCAGCGTCAGATGATCGCGCTTGGCATCGTATTCGCAGACCGCGGCTCGGGTTTCCATGAAGTTGGTGACGACGCGCGGATTGACGATTGAGATTTCGGCGACCGCATGCGCCTTGGCGAATGCGGCGTCGGTGGCTTTCTTGTCGCCGATCGGCACGTCGAACAGCACGTTGCCGGCATGCCCGGGCCAGACCTGCGGCGCGCCGGGCTTGACCGCCTGCGCAGCGCCGACCACCGCCGGCAGCGGCGTCCAGTTGACCTCGATCGCCTCGATCGCGTCGCGCGCCTGATCGATGGTGTCGGCGACGACGAAGGCGACGGCGTCGCCGACATGGCGCACCTCCCCTGAAGCGAGGATCGGATAGGGCGGGCCGGTGAACGGATCGACTTCGAGATTGAACAGGCAGGGCAGCGAGCCGAGATCTTTGACGTCCTCGCCGGTCAGGATCAGGCCGACCCCGGGAAGCCCGCGGGCGCGGGCAGCATTGATGGTGAATTTCGCATGCGCATGCGGCGAGCGCAGCACCAGCGCGTGCAGCGCCGGCTGCGGCGCGACGTCGTCGGTGTAGCGGCCCTTGCCGCGGATGAGCGCATCGTCTTCCTTGCGCAGGACGCTTTGACCGACGCCGAATTTGATGGGAGCCATCGTATCTCCGTATTATCCGCCAGTGATTTCCGGTCCATATTGCAGCGGATCGCAGGCCAGCGCAAAGGGTTTAGCTGCGCAACAGCGAACCCAGCCAGCGTCTGCCGAACAACAACAGGATCGAACCGGCATAGACGATGGCGCCGACGGCGATCAGCAGCAGCAGTGCGGCCTCGTCGCGAAAGGCGCTGAGCGCGGCAAGATGCGATGCAGCAAACCTGCCGGTCAACCACAGCGCCGCCCCCAGCACGACGCCGGAAACGACAAACTTCGCCAGCGATCGCCTCAGGGCGTGATCGAGATCGAGGTAACCCGCCCGCGCCGCAAAACCTGTCACCAGCAGAAGATTGATCCAGGCGCCGACCGCGGTCGCGAGCGCAAGCCCGACCTGCGCCAGCGAGCCCACCAGCGCGATCTTCAGCGCGACATTGACGGCGACCCCGATCAGCGCTGCCTTCACCGGCGTCGCCGTATCCTTGCGGGCGTAGAAGGTCGCAACCGCGCTGCGGATCAGTACGAACGGGATCAGCCCGATCGCATAGGCCGCAAGCGTGGCTCCTGCGGCGGCGGCATCGGCCTTCGAGAACGCGCCGCGGGCGAACATCGCCCGCGTGATGACGCCGGGAACGGTCAGGAACGCGGCCACGAACGGCACCGAGAACAACAGCGTGAAATCGAAGGCGCGGCGTTGCGACGCCATCGCGCCCTGGTGATCCTCCGCCGTCAGTTGCCGCGACATCTCCGGCAGCAATACCGTGCCGATCGCGATCCCGATCACCCCGATCGGCAACTGGTTGAGCCGGTCGGCATAATACAGCGCCGACAGCGCGCCCGCCGGCAGGAAGGTCGCGATGATGGTATCGGCGAACAGCGCCACCTGCGTCCCCATCGAGCCGACGGTGGCCGGCCCGAGCGCGCGAAAGAAGGCGCGGACATCCTCATCGAGCTTCAACGGCGCAAATCGCGGCAGGCCGCCATGGCGCGCGAGATCCCCCGCCAGCAGGAAATATTGCAGGAAGCCGGAGATCAAAACGCCCCAGGCGGCAGCGTGGCCCGCGGTCGGGAAAAACGCCACCAGCGCCAGCGTCATCATCATGGCAAGGTTCAGGAAGATCGACGCCGCCGCGGCGCTGGCAAAACGGTGCATGACGTTGAGCATGCCGCCATAGAGCGTCACCAGCGTGATCAGCAAGAGATAGGGAAAGGTGATCCGCGTCAGATCGATGGCGAGCCGGCGCTGCTCGGCATCGTCGGTGAAGCCCGGCGCGAGCAGGCTCATCGCCTGCGGCATGAACAGCCATGCGACCACGAGCAGAACCAGCTGCGACAGGAACAAAAGCGTAAAGATGCGGTTGGCGAACAGCCCCGCCGACTCCTCGCCATGCTCGCCATAGACGTGGGCGTAGGCCGGCACGAAGGCGGCATTGAATGCGCCCTCGGCAAAGATCGCGCGGAAGTGATTGGGCAGGCGAAACGCCACGAAAAACGCGTCGGCCACCGGACCTGCGCCAAGGATCGCCGCGAGCATGATGTCGCGCGCAAATCCGGTCACCCGCGAGAGGAGCGTATAGCCGCCGACGGTGAAAATACGACCGAGCATGCGCCGCTTCTAGCGCATATTCGGTTCTGATTGCATCAGAACCGAAGCACAGGTCTTGTTTTGACGCGTTTTCTTCACGCGAACCGGCATCCACCCCGCATCAAGTGCGGGACAGGCTTTCGCTCGAGAACGCTATGGAGCATGGGGCGGCGCTTCAAAACGGCGAAATCAGCAGAATTCTCGTCTGCGCATGATCTTTTCCGAAAACCGGAGGCCACTTTTCGGGATCATGCGCCAACCGCGCCGCGCACAGCCTTGATGATTCGCTCCTGCGTCGGCTCGTCGAGATAGGCATGCATCGGCAGGCTGATGACGTCGCTCGACAGGCGTTCGCTTGCGGGCAAGCCGCCATCGGCGACCGGGAAATCCCGATAGGCGGTCTGCTGGTGCATCGATTTCGGATAGTAGATCGCGGTCGGAACGCCCTGCGCCTTCAGCGCCGCCGCGAAGCCGTCGCGATCGCAGCCCTCCGGCAGCCGGATGGTGTATTGCGCCCACACCGAGGTGCAGCCGCTCGCAAGCCGCGGGACGCGCACGACATTGCCGAGCCCCTGGGCATAGCGCTCGGCGACCTTGTTGCGCGCGGCAATCTCGTCCTCGAAGATTTTCAATTTCTCGAGCAGGATCGCCGCCTGCATGGTGTCGAGGCGGCCGGTTAGCCCGAGCCGCACATTGTCGTATTTGTCCGAGCCCTGGCCGTGGACGCGAACGCTGCGCAGCGCGCTGGCGAGTTCGGCATCGTCGGTGAAGATCGCTCCGCCGTCGCCGAAGCAGCCGAGGGGCTTGGCCGGGAAAAAGCTGGTCGCAGTGGCAAGGCCGAGCGTGCCGAGATGGCGGCCCTTGTAGCTCGCACCGAAAGCCTGCGCCGCGTCGTCGAGCACGAACAGGCCCTCCTCCGCCGCGATCGCGCCGATCACGTCATGGTCGGCGCTCTGCCCGAACAGGTCGACCGGAATCACCGCGACCGGTCTGAGGCCGAGCCGCTTCGCCGTGGCGATGCCGCGCTTTAGCGAAGCCGGATCGATGTTGAAGGTCGCTTCATCGACATCGACGAACACCGGGGTCGCGCCGGTCAACGCCACCGCCTCGCCGGTCGCACAAAACGTGAAGGACGGACAGAACACCGCATCGCCGCGGCCGACGCCCTTGGCCATCAGCACCATCAGCAGCGCGTCGGTGCCGCTCGCGCAGCTCACCACATGCCTGGCGCCGCTGAAGTCGGCGAGCGCCGCCTCGAGCTGGGTCACTTCCGGACCATTGATGAACTGGCAATGGCCGAGCACGCGGGCCACCGCGTCATCGACGGACTTGCCGAGCCGCCGGCGCTGCGCGGCAATGTCGATGAAGGGAACGGGATCGGAACGAAGATGCTGGTTCATGGAGCCTTGCAGGGATTGAGAGCGGGACACGCGCGACTAGCCGACAACGACGCGCCGCGGCCCCTTGCGCGCGGGAGACGTCGCGGCGGGCCTGGCCGGCGTTTCCAGGCAGCGGGTCGCGATTTCGAGGCTGGCGACGCCCTCGTCGCCAGTCACCGCCGGCACGCCGCCGGTGCGCACGGCATGAATGAAGGCGATCAATTCGGCGCGCAGCGGTTCGTCATGGCCGACCGGCAGATGACGCATCGAGTAGCTGCCGTCCGGCTTGAAGCCGAAGCATTCGGTGACCTGACGGGTGAGCAGATCGCCCATCACGTATTTGCCGCGGGTGGCGACGGTGACGTTGCGCGCCTTGAACGGCGTCAGCCAGTTGGTGTTGATATGGGCGAGCACGCCGGAAGCGGTGCGGAACTGCAGCAGCGCAATATCCTCGCGCTCGGCCACGGCGCTGGAGAGTTGCGGCTGCACCTCGACGATGTCGGACTCGGTAAACCAGCGGATCAGATCGATGTCGTGGACGGCGAGATCGATCACCACGCCGACATTCGACATGCGCGGCGGAAACGGTCCCACCCGCGTGATCGCGATCGAAAGGATGTCCTCGCCCGAGATCGCCTGCTTGATGGCGGCGACCGCCGGGTTGAAGCGCTCGACATGCCCCACCATCAAGGTCACGCCGGCGCGGTGGGCGGCGGCGACGATGTCGCGCCCCTCCTCGACCGTGGAGGCGATCGGCTTTTCGACCAGGACGTGAACGCCGCGCGCGATGCTGGCGAGCGCGATCTCATGGTGGAGATGCGTCGGCGCGGCGATGGTGAGGGCATCGACGCCCTGATCGATCAGCTGGTCGAGGGTTTCGAAGGTGCGGCAGTTCGTCAGTTCGGTCGCCCGCGTCCGATGCGCCGGCAAGGGATCGACAACGCCGACCAGCGTGACATCCGGCAAGCCGGCCAGTACCCGGGCATGGTTGCTGCCCATCACGCCGGCGCCGATCACCCCCACGCGAAGCGCGCGTTTCGCCTCGCCTTTCACGCCCGATATGGACCCTTTTGAACTCATCTCGTCATCCCCGCAGTCGTGTACGCAAACCCAATATCCCCGGGGCTCTCCTAGCACGTCGCCACATCTGTGGCGAATGCCGAGAGCCGATCGCGGACACGTTTTGATTCAAAAAATTACATCGGCCCGGCGCCTGATTCGGCGCCGAAGATGGCCCAAAATGAGTCGATTCGAGGTCGAACGGCTCGCCCCGCCCGGTCACGCCGGCTAGCTACGCTGGTAATCGTCCTCGATGCGGATGATGTCGTCCTCGCCGAGATAGCTGCCGGTCTGGACCTCGATCAGTTCCAGCGGAATCTTGCCGGGGTTTTCCATCCGGTGGGTCGCGCCGATCGGGATGTAGATCGATTCGTTCTCGTGCACGGTCTTGACCAGTTCGTTGACCGTCACGCGCGCGGCGCCCCGCACCACGATCCAGTGCTCGGAGCGATGGTGATGCTTCTGCAGCGAGAGCCGGCCGCCGGGCTTGACGATGATGCGCTTGACCTGATGCCGCTCGCCCATGTCGACCGACTGATAGGACCCCCAGGGCCGGTGCACCTTGAGGTGCTCTTCAGTCACCTGCGGCGCCACGGTCTTCAATTTCGCGACCAGCCGCTTAAGCCCGTTGGCATCCTTCTGGCGCGACACCAGCACGGCGTCCTGCGTCGCCACGACGACCAGGTCGTCGACGCCTTCCAGCGCGACCAGCGCCCTGTCGGTCGACACATTGCAGTTGCGGGAATCCTCGAAAACGGCAGCGCCTTGCGCGGCATTGCCTTCGCTGTCCTTGTCCGACAATTCCCATACCGCGTGCCAGGAGCCGACGTCGGACCAGCCGCACTTGACCGGCACCACGGCGGCGCGCGAGGTTTTTTCCATCACCGCGTAGTCGATCGAAATCGCCTTCGCCGAACCGAAGGCGGCCTCGTCCAGCGTGACAAAGCCGAGATCGCGTCCGGCCTTGACCACGGACTCGGTGACGGCCGCTACGCTCGCGGCAT
>JBGPSI010000194.1:0-9188 GCA_041490045.1 Bradyrhizobium sp. | reverse complement strand
TCCGTTGGATGAGCCGTCGAGCGTAGGAACCAGGATTCCCGACGTGCTGATCGAGCGTATGACGCCGGTGCCAGTCGTGTTCAAGGTGCCGCCGGAAATAATGGCATCGAGATCGACATGCGAGCCATTGTTGGCTTCGATCATGCCGTTGTTCACTATGGTCACGGCGTCGAGAAACAGACCGCCAACGCCTGAGGCCTCCACCAGGCCGTCATTGATAACCAGCCCAGGAAAAAAATCGTGGGTGACAAAGCCGAGGCCATTGGCGCCCGTGGCCTTGACGATGCCGGTAGCATCATTGTGAAAGGTCAGCGCCGCGGACGTACTCCCGGTTGGCACGACAGTGATGGAGCCAGCTCCGGAGATCGTCTGCCAATTGTCGAGAACCGAATCGACACGGTTGGTGGACTCGATCACATTCGAGGCCGAATCGGAGAGAACGACCGAGCCGGTGCCCTCCAGTACGACGTTGCCGTCGACGAACAGCGTGGTCTGCGCCCCGATCGAACCCAGCGTAATGGTCCCGTTGTTGGTTACCGTGCCGCCGATCAGTCCGGAGGCGCCGTCGAAGATGATGGGCTGAGGGCCTGCGGCAGGAATGAAGATGTCCTGCCCTGCGACGGGCGCGCCCGGGGTGGTCCAGTTCGCGGCGTTGTTCCAATTGGTAGGGTCGCCGGCGACCGTACTGGTCCAGGTCTTTTCTCCGACCACCGGAATCATGAACTGGCCGGAGCCATTTCCGAATCCGTCACCGACCCCGCCGGTGATAAAGTCCAGTCCGACCGCGGTCTCGGTGATCGTCAGCGACGCCAGTTGCGCATTGACTTGATCCAGGCTGCCGCTGAGGGTGAGGTGGTTCGTCCCGCTGCCGGTGACTGGGCTTCCGCCAAGGGTCGCGGACAGCAGCCCGTTGACGTCAGACAATATCACCACGAAGACCTCGCCCGCGGTGTTCCCGGCTTCGGACACTTTCATGAGGGGCACTGGCGTCGCAAGTCCCGCAGGAGCCCTGATGTCCGAAGGCGTCGTGATCGTCGGCGCCCCGTTCACGGTGACATCGACCAAGACAACCGGTGCGTTCTCGCCGTTGCTGTTGCTGGCCAGCATGAATAGCAAATCGGGAGCCGTTGACGTGTTGGTCTCGGTCAGGGTCGTCAGGTCGGCGTTGACCTGGTCGAGCGTCCCGGAGATGGTCAGCGTGTTGGCGCCGCTGTTGACGATGGTACCGCCGCCGCCGGCGACCAGCGTCGAAGCCGACAGCGCGCCGTTGGCGTCCGAGATTGAGATGGAAAACGTCTCGCCTGAGGTCGTCGGGCTCTCCGCAAGTTTGATGCCGAGAGACCCCGGCTGATTGACGCCCAGTACGGCAGCAGAGGGCGCGATGATCGAGAACGGCACATTGGTGCTTGGCGTGACCGTGACCGCGATCTTGAGGTCGTCGCTGCCGCCACGGCCGTCACTGGTGGCGACGTCAATCTGGTCCGGGCCCACGCTGTTGCTGAGGAAGGAGAGCGTGCCGAGTGCGGCATTGACCTGACCCAGGCCGCCACTGATCGTCAGTTGCTGGGTACCGTTCCCAGTCAGGATGGCGCCACCGCTGGCGCCGTTGACGAAGGCCGACAAAAGGCCAATCGTGTCGGTCAGGACGACCGTGATAGTTTCACCCGGACCGCTCAGGGCGTCGAAGTCTGCAACGCTGATCAAATTGGCGCCGCTGAACGCGAACGGCGTGCCCTTGGACGCAATCTCGTTTGCCGGCGCAGTCGTTACCGGCGGGGCGTTGTCGATGGTGAATTTGAGCGTGGAATTGATTGTCCCGCCGCGGCCGTCGCTGACGGTGAACGTGAACGTGTCGATTGGTTGCGACCCGGACGCCGCTCCCGAAATCGCGTCGGATATGTCGGCCGAATAGCTGTAGGAGCCGTCGGCGTTGAGCGTGAGATGACCGTATTTGCCGGCCGTGGAGACGCCGAGCGCGCCGCCGCTGATCGCCGAGATTGCGAGGCTGTATCCGCTCGAATCCGAATCGCCCGCGAGCGCTCCCGTTCCGGCCGTTCCGGCCGTGCCAGTCTTCACGCCACCCGCGACGACGGACGCGGTTTCGGTGACGACGGTCGGCAGCGGCTCGAAGATCACGTCGCCAGACGCGATGCCGCCAGTGTAGCCCTGCAGCGTGATGGTGCTCGTCGGGCTGAGCGTGATTACGGTGCTGCCGCTGCTCGCGTTCGTGTCAGCCGCGAGCGCCACCGCGTCGAAAGAAGGACTGAAGCCTCGGAAGTCGAGCAGGAAATTCGTCGATGTGATGCCCGCGAGTGTGACGTTGCCCGAATTCGGCGTCACGACGAGCGTGTCGGGGTCGGCTGCAAATGTGACCTGGTAGTTGCCGCCGCCGGCGACGAACACGTCGTTGGTGTCCAACGTGAATTTGGTGAACCCGCTGATGGTGTTGCTCGTCGCGGAGCCATCGATGCTGATCGTATTCGCGATGGTGTCGACCACCGCGGTTCCGGTGCTGCCGAGTTGCAGCACCAGCCGCGACGCGCCGTCGCCGATGAAACTGTTGCCGGAGAAGGCGAGGTTTCCGCCAACGCCGCCGTTCAGCGTGCTGGGGAGGAAGAAACCGGCGGGTCCGATGGTGGCGACGCGCAGATTGAGCAGCAGCAGGTCGCTGCCGCTGAGTTGCGTATCGCCGGGAATGCCGGATCCGACGGTGATGACATTGTTGGTGAAGGTGATCGACCCGGCACCGTCGCTTCCCGCGGCCCCGTTCAGACCATGAGCCGGTCCGGCATTGCCGCCCAACCCGCCCTTGCCGCCCTGACTGCCATCCGCGTTAAGGGTGAACTGCACACTCGGCGCGGTGAGCGTATCGCCGGACACCGTGGCCGAAGCGCCGCCGCCGGCCCCGCCGGCGCCACCATTCCCGTTCGCTCCGAAGCCCGTGGGCGGTGATCCGATTGTGCCGAGATTGCCGCCATTGCCGCCGTTGCCGCCCGATCCGCCGAATCCGCCGGTGGGCTTCTCGGTGACGAAGATCGCCGAATCGTTGAAGGCCGTGGCACCGGAGAACGTGGCCTCCGCCGGCGCGCCCGCGCCAGCCTGCGCGCCGTCGGCGCCATTGCCCGCAGAGAGGCTGCCGTTGCCGCCGGATCCCCCGAAGCCGCCCTGGCCGCCCTTGCCGCCGTTCGAGATGAGCTGGATCTGGAGATCGGACGTGGCGTAGCTGGTCATCGCGGTCAGGTCGGCGTTCGCGACCTCGCCAAGGCCGCCCACACCGCCGATCGCGCCATCGCTTCCCCGGCTGTCCTGCGAGCCGTTCACCCCGGTGACCACGGTGATGCCAAGCCCGCCTCGACCGCCGGCGCCGCCGACACCGCCGCTGTCGCCGCCCGCCGATCCGATGGTGGCGGCATCGACGCTCATGGTGATCGTGACAAACCCGATATAGGGGGTCGCCGCGGAGCCAAAGATATCATGGTCCATCGTGATAAACGCCGCGCCGCCTTTGCCGCCGACGCCGCCCTGCAGCGCTGGCGTCGTCGCCGTCGCGTTGGCACCGCCCGCGCCCGCGCCGCCATTGCCGGCGGTTGCCGTGGGGAAGACGCGGGCGAGACTGGGTTCAAGGGAAAAATCGGTGTTGCTGAAGGGCGGGAGCGACTCGATTGCGTTCCCGCCGTCGCCCCCGTCGATGGTGCCGCCGGCCGAACCGGCCGCGCCGTTCGTGCCAGTGAGTTGAGCGTCGAACGCGGTAAAGTCCACACTCATCACGAACTCCAATCGTTGCGCGTTGGGTGTCATTACTGCAGAACCGACGTTCCAGGAATACAGTGAGCGTCTTGATTAGACGATCCCAGTATCGGAATTTCATTTATTCCAAATTGCGATTATGATTGATGGGTCGGGACGCGGGGTCGGATTGAGTAATGGATAAGTTGAGAGCTATCAGGTTTTTCTGCCGCGCCGTCGAAACCAATTCTTTCACTGCAGCAGCGCGTGCGCTCGGCGTTCCTCAGTCAGTTGTGAGCAAGGGAATTGCAGCTCTTGAATCCGAGTTGCAATTCAATTTGTTCAATCGATCGACGCGTCAACTCGCGCTCACAGAGGCCGGCGCTTCGTACTACGAAGCCTGCCTGCAGATGATGTTCGAGATGGACGAAGCGGAGACGCGTGCGCGACACGGCTTGGTCGCGCCAAGCGGAAATCTCAAGATTGGCCTGCACCCGGCCCTGCAATGGATCGTCTGCAACAGAATCGGTGAATTCCTCACCGCCCACGCCGGCGTCAACGCCGAGATCTCGCACACGAACTCTCCGGCGGCCTTGCTTGAGCAGGGACTTGATGTGCTATTGCGTGTCGGCGGCCTGCAAGATTCCAGCTTCGTGGCCCGTAAGATGGGATCCGTCCATCTTCGGGTTTACACGTCGCCGGCCTATCTTCGCGCCATGGGAAGGCTTCAACATCCGCGCGATCTGACGCGCTATTGTGCGATCATTCCTGGCCGGCTGGACGAAGAGTCGTTTGCCAGCTGGTCGTTTTCAAATGGAAAGGAAAAGGAAATCATTAACGTACCGGCACGGCTAGTGCTGCGTGAGGGCGTTGGGCTTGCGGTATCCGTCATCCAGGGCTTCGGCGTGGTGAGAATGTACGATATCGCAGCACGCCCTTTCGTAGAGAATAGCCAATTGGAACCGATTCTGCAGCAATGGTCTTGTGGGCGTGAACCCGTTTTGGCGGTCATACCAAGTCGCCGCAAAGTGCCGGCAAAGGTTCGCGCCTTTATCGACTTCATGGAGCCGCTGCTAAAGTGAGATTTCAACGGCGACGACTTGGCGCTTTCTGACGTTGCCACCGACTCTTATCTGGTTGCACAGAGAGTCTGGCGGTTGCCACATTATGCCCGCTACCCATCCGGAAATCAGGAAGACGCTTCTATAGAGCTACCGACTTCTGATTATGCTAACCGCAATTGGTTGCGGCGGATTTGAACCCGCGAACCAATATAGTACAACCCCCGACCCGTGATTGCGCGGCTTGTCCGATTTGCTCGCCCCAATATCCAAATCTACGATGTGCGTGTAGTCGACGTGTACCAACGGGTCTGTGCGCGGTATCTCGTTGGTGTGAAGGGTGCAGATACAAAAGAGAAGCGCGATTGGGTCGGCACTCGACCGATTTTCAGAACGGACCACCCTGGCTTCCAATCCAAAGGCCGCCGCCGAGGCCAATCACCGAAAAACGCAATTTACCTTCAATTTTCAATTAGATATGGCGGAGAGGGAGGGATTCGAACCCCCGATAGGCTTGCACCTATGCCGCATTTCGAGTGCGGTGCATTCGACCACTCTGCCACCTCTCCAGGCGCCATATCGAGTGGCTGCTCCACCCTTGGTCGGGGCCGGTTCTAGGCGAGGATGACGGGGGAGACAAGGCGCGAGGAGGGGAGAAAATCCGCGTCGGGGTCAAGCCGGCGACCACCGGAAAAGGGTGGGACCGCCAGACGCGATAAAAACCGGCGGTCCCGTGTCGCTTCATTGAAATAGCGGCCGTGAAGTGCGGCTTCGCCGGCCAGCCGGAGCGACGATTTGACGGTAGCGACGTGGGCGGAATCGGCAACGCGATCCCGATCTTAACCTAACCAGTCAAGGTTACCCGGGCCGCTTGCCTCAATCCTTGCCCTTCTTGTCCTTCTTTTCGTCCTTGTCCTTGTCCTTGCGGCGGTTTGTGAAGCGCGCATTGCCGAGGCCGGTGCCGATGGTCAGCACGCCCCAACGCTCCACGTCCTGCATGAACGGGACCTCGGAGAGGCCTTGGGCCACGCCGTCATTATGCATCAAGACCGCGGTGTCGTGATCGCCGATCTCCGGGATCGCCTCGACCAGGCTCGCCGGCAGGTTGAATTTGCTGCTCTCCCAGTTGCCCGGCAGGTTCTGCGCGCCCTTCTCGATCGAGCCGTCTTCCTTGATCACGCCGGGACAGGCGATACCGATGAAAGGCGCCAGCTTCAGGCCTTCCTTTTCGGCTTCCGCAATCAGGCCCTTTATCATTTTGACGAGGCGTTTGACCGCGCCTTCCCGCGTCGGCTCGTCGTCGGCATGACGCCACAGCTCCGATTTCCAGACCGACGCTTTCGAAAGATCCGGCGCCTTTTTCCAGCGGGTTTCGACCACGCCGCAGCGAATATTGGTGCCGCCGATATCGACCGCGAGGATGCTGTCATGGGCCTCGAAAATCCATGACGGCGCCAGATGCAGGCAGCCGATCAGGCCGGCGTCGTCGGGATGAAAGCGGATCGGCACCACATCGACCTTGAAATCTTCGGCCTTGAGAATGATGTCGGTGCGCGCGATCGCGAGTTCCCCGACGCGACTCTCGCGAAAGCCGCCGCCGACCACGATGCGTTCGGTATCGGCCCACGCCTTGGTCTTGAGAAAGCGCTGCGTCACGTGAGCGAGCTCCTGGGCGAATTCCTCGATCGCGCCGTGCACCAGCGCGGCGGCGCCGACGTCATCGCCGACCAGGACCTCATCGAGCGTGCTCTTGGCGATGGCCTCGGCGGGTTTGGTGCCCAAGGGATCGTCGCCGTTCTTCTTCAGCGGCTTGCGCAAACTGTCCAGGATCTTGCGGAACGCGCCCTTGCTGGCGCGGTCGCCGAGAAAGCCGTCGTCGTCTTTCAACTCGATATTGAAGCTGTCCACGTCCACCGACGGCAGACGGGTCGCGCCGTGGCGGGCGATGCCCGTTGTCGTGATTACATCGTCAGCCATTTTGCCCTTGCCCGGTGGAAGTTACGGGGACAACGGTGCGGGAACCCATTGGTTTCATTGGGCAGGATGGCCCGGCATGAAAATGGAGCGATCGGGCCGGAAATGCGCCAAATCCCTCAGATTTGGCCGGTTTTCAGGCCAGTTTTCCTTGACTCACGGCACTTCCCGGCTATAAGTCCCCCACCCGGCGCGGGAAATTCCTCGCGCCGCTTGTTTTTGCGCGGATTTAAGGGATCGCTCCCCGATCGCGCGGAAATTCGCGACGGTCTCGATCGTCGCGGTGAATCCATAACGACTGAAGAAAAAGCCGGCCCGGACCCGTTCCGAGGCCGGGATCGAACACGAAGGAATAAAACGATGTTCGCAGTCATCAAAACCGGCGGCCGGCAATACCGCGTCGTTCCGGATGATGTGCTCGAGATAGGCAAGATCGCCGGCGATGTCGGGACGATCGTGCAGCTTGGCGAAGTTTTGCTGGTCGGCGGCGATCAGCCGGTGCTCGGCGCACCCACCGTGGCAGGCGCCACCGTTGCGGCCGAAGTGTTGCAGCACAAGCGCGGCCCAAAGGTGATCGCGTTCAAGAAGCGCCGCCGCAAGAATTCGCGCCGCAAGCGCGGCTATCGGGACGAGATCACGGTGCTGCGCATCACCGAGATTCTGACCGACAATGCGAAGCCTTCGATCGGACCGCGACCGAAGCGGGAGAAGCCGGTTGCTCCGGCGCCGGTAGATGGCGACGACGAGGCGCCGAAGGCCGCGAAGAAAAAGGCGGCGCCCAAGAAGGCGGTTGCCAAGGCTGCGGCGAAACCGCGCGCCAAGCCGGACACCAAGAAGGCTCCGGCGAAGAAGACCGCCGCCAAGGCCAAAAGTGATAAAAAGTGAAGTGCGACAAAAAGTGAAATGATTCCGTCAAGGAATTGATTTAAAGATACGGCGAAGTTTGGAGACGGGCTATGGCTCACAAAAAAGCAGGCGGTTCATCGCGAAACGGGCGTGATTCAGCGGGCAAGCGGCTCGGGATCAAGGCCTATGGCGGCGAGCACGTGATTCCCGGCAACATCATTGCGCGTCAGCGCGGGACCACCTGGCATCCCGGCCTTAATGTCGGCATGGGCACCGACCATACTCTCTTCGCCAAGGTCGAAGGCCATGTCGAGTTTCGTGCAAAAGCCAACGGCCGCACTTTCGTGTCGGTAGTTCCGATGACGGAAGCCGCGGCCGAGTAAACGGTGGACAATATTGAGTCCGCCGGGTCCTGTTGAACCGGCGGAGCTCAAAGGGCTCCAGGGGAGGCGGGAAACCGGCCTCCCCTTTTTAGTTTGCGTTTTATTTTCGCATACAGGAGCCCGACATGCTGCAGGATATCCCGACCCCGACATTGCGCGAAGCGAGTAGCTGCGTCCTCGAGACCGAACGGCTGATGCTGCGCAGGCCGACGCTCGCGGACGTAAAAGCGATTGCGCGTCTCGCCGACGACCGCCGGATTGCGGAGAATACCCGTCGCCTGCCGCATCCCTATTCGCAGGACCACGCCATCGAATTCGTGCGCGGAACCGCGGGCGACGATCGCAGTACCGCGTTCCTGATCGAAAATAGCCACACGCCGATCGGCATGGTCGGCGTCGACTGGCGCGAACCCGAGGCGCCGGAGCTCGGCTACTGGCTCGGCGTCGAGCATTGGGGCCGGGGCTTCGGTACCGAAGCGGCGCGCGCGGTGATCGACTTCACCTTCGAGGAATTCGATGTCGAGCAGCTGATGGCGGGCGCGCGCGTCACCAACCCGTCGTCGCGCAACATCCTGGAGAAATGCGGCTTCCAGTGGAGCGGCGTCGAGTTGCACCGCTTCGAGGCATTGGGCTCCTCGACCCCGGTCGATTGCTTTCGCCTTTCCCGCGGCGTGTGGTCGTCGCTGAAGAGCTGGGGCAGTTCGACGCGGCGCGAGCGGTAAGCGACGCACGTCGCGTCTTTCCGCGAACATGACAGCAGTCGTCCCCGCAGAGGCGGGGACTTGTTCACAGGCGCTCTTCAGATTCAAATTTCGAACGGCCTTTGAGGCCGTCATTGCGAGCCAACGGGTCGCGCGAATGCGCGCCCGATGACAGGCTCCGCGAAGCAATCCATGCCGCAACACAAAGAAAGAATGGATTGCTTCGTCGCTAACGCTCCTCGCAATGACGGCAGGAATCAAACACACAGCTTCGCGATCTCGCCGCGCGTTTTCGCGCGAGTTTTGCTCTCGAACCTCCCGCCCTCCAATCAGAGGGCGCAGGGAATGCCGGGCGCCCGATGCGCCCGATAGCCGCGTGTGCAACGATAGTGGTAGTAGGCACACGCGTTAGTCAGGTCACACCGGAAATCGCCCGGCATTCCCCGCGCAGTGGTTTTACGGCTTACTTCGTGCTCTCCCGGGCGATCGGGCTTTTT
>JBGPSI010000193.1:0-9197 GCA_041490045.1 Bradyrhizobium sp. | reverse complement strand
GTGGCTGGCGCCCGTGGCTTTGACGGTGTCGGGTAGGGCGGCGAGCGAGCAGACGTGGATCATGGGGTTCCTTTTGCCGCAATTATAGGCCCGCGCGCGGGGGCGTGGAAGGTCGTTCGGAGGCCCGCATTTACGGGTGCAGCGTCTCGAACCGCGCCAAAAACCGCTTCTCGGCCTTGGCCGCGGTCCAGGGCGTCAGATAATCCTGCCGCATCGCGGCGGGCAGGCCGGGATCCCGGCCGAACAGGCGCTTTGCTTCGGCTTGCGCAAAGCCTGCAAGCTCGGTCGCCTCTAGATAGGCTGCGCCGCGGTCGGCAGCCTTGATCAGTTGCGTTATGTCGTCCGCCAGCACCGGTGGCAATCCGAAGCGGATGTGGATCGCGGAAAGCAGCCGCTTTTCCACCGCCTTGTAGTCGCCGCCAAGCACCGCCTTGAACGGCGAGATCATGTCGCCGATGACGTATTCGGGCGCATCGTGCAGCAGCGCCGCCAGCCGTACCCGGGCATCGACGCGCGGCGTATGCTCGCGCATCACGGCCTCGACCAGCAGCGTGTGCTGCGCCACCGAGAAAATATGCGCGCCGCTGGTCTGCCCGTTCCAGCGCGCGACCCGCGCCAGCCCATGGGCGATATCGGCGATCTCGACATCGAGCGGCGAGGGGTCCAAGAGATCGAGCCGCCGCCCCGACAACATGCGCTGCCAGACGCGGCTGGAGGTCGATGGTGCGGACGGTCTGTTCGCCGTCATCTGACTTGGAGGCGGGGGCCGCGCTGTTTGCCGCCGCAGGTGTCGTGGCAGAAGCAGCTCACCAGATGGTCGTTGACCATGCCGGTGGCCTGCATGAAGGCGTAGACGATGGTCGGGCCGACGAATTTGAAGCCGCGCGATGCCAGTTCCTTGGAAATCCTGATCGAGAGCGGCGTCGATGCCGGTACGCCGGCGGTGGTCTTGAAGTTGTTGACCTTCGGCCGGCCGTCGACGAAGTCCCAGAGGAATTTCGAGAAGCCGGGCCCGTCCTCCATGATCTCGAGATAGGATTTCGCGCTGGCGACCGTGCCTTCGATCTTGGCTCGGTTGCGGACGATGCCGGCGTCGTTCATCAGCGCGTGGATTTTCTTGGCGTTGTAGCGGGCGATCTTGTCGGGCTGGAAGTCGTCGAAGGCTTTGCGGAAATTGTCGCGCTTGCGCAGGATCGTGATCCACGATAGCCCGGCCTGGAAACCGTCGAGAATGAGTTTTTCGTACAGCGCCCGGTCGTCATATTCCGGCACGCCCCATTCGGTGTCGTGATAGGCCATGTAGAACGGATCTTCGCCGGGCCACGGGCACCGCGTCAGGCCGTCGGCATGCAGGCGCGCGGATCGGCTCATGCGACGGTCTGCTTCGGCGACGTCAGGAGGTCGTCGGGGTCGGTGACACGGATGGCAAGGCCGCCGGCCGTGAGCGGCGATCCGGCGGCGAGCGCGTCGGCGACACGATCGATCCTGAGTAGAGCGAGACCGGCCTTGCCCGCCGTTGCTCCGATGGTGCCGACCGCCTTGTCGCCGGCAAGAATCGTCGTGCCCGGTTCCGGCGAAAAGCCTTCGAGGACGATCCGGACTGTCCGCGTCCGCGCGGTGCCGCGATGCTGCATCCGCGACACCACCTCCTGGCCGACGTAACAGCCCTTGTCGAAATCGATGCCGTGCAGGCGGTCCATGTTGGTTTCGTGCGGGAACGCGTCGCCATAGATGAAGTCGAGACCGCCGCGCGGCGCGCCGCAGGCGATGCGACGCGCCTCATAGGCGGTGGCATCGGCGAGCTCTGCGCCGATCAGATCGGCGACCTTTTGCGCAAGCTCTTCAGGGATCAGAATCCGCCAGCCGAGCGCGGCGTTGCGGGGATCGGCGAAGGCCAGATCGGGCTGCATGGCGGGCTCGCCATCCCAGGCCGCGAGCACGCCGAGGCTGTCGGAGAGATTCTCGATTGTGACCTTGGCGCGCAGTTTGTAGATGCCGAGCTTGTCGGCGAGCGCTTGCGCCAGCGCGCGCGGGCAGTCGATCAGGAAGCCGCCGCCATGGCCGGCCGGCGCCTCGGTGATCAGGAAATCCGCAATGATTTTGCCTTGCGGCGTCAGCAACGCCCCGAAACGGCCCAGCCCGGGCCGTACCAGCTTTATATCCGTGGTGAAGAGGCCGTTGAGGAAGTCGCGCGCCCCTTCGCCGCTGACCTTGACCACGCCCCGGTCGGGGAGAAACGCTGCTTTCATGCAAAAATCTCTTGCGACATGTTGCCTTGGAACGTAAGCCGCCAAGGCATAAACGACAAGACCCGCGCGGGCCCTCTCGGGCTTCCTCTGCTTACGAGGAGGCAACTGAACACGAGGAACGATGAGCCAAACCTACGATGTAATTCTGAAGTCTGGCACCGTGGTCAATCAGGACGGCGAGGGCGTGCGCGACATTGCCATCGCCAATGGCCGGATCGCTGCGATCGGCTCGCTCGGACAGGCCTCGGCGGCCGAGATCATCGACTGCAAGGGCCTGCACATCCTGCCCGGCGTGATGGACACGCAGGTGCATTTTCGCGAGCCTGGCCTGACCCACAAGGAAGACTTGGAAACCGGTTCGCGTAGCGCCGTGATGGGCGGCGTCACCGCGGTGTTCGAAATGCCGAACACCGATCCGCTGACGATCAGCGAGCAGGCTTTCACCGGCAAGGTGAAGGCCGGCCGCCATCGCATGCATTGCGATTTTGCGTTCTTCATCGGCGGCACCCGCGACAACGTGGCCGATTTGCCGGAACTGGAGCGCGCGCCCGGCTGCGCCGGCGTCAAGGTGTTCATCGGCTCGTCCACCGGCGCGCTCCTGGTGGAGGACGACGAAAGCCTGCGCCGGATCTTCAACGTGATAAGGCGCCGCGCCGCTTTTCATGCCGAGGACGAATATCGCCTCAACGAGCGCAAGCACCTGCGCCTCGAGGGCGATCCGCGCTCGCACCCGGTGTGGCGCGACGAGACTGCGGCGCTGATGGCGACGCAGCGCCTGGTCAAGCTCGCCCATGAAACCGGAAAACGCATTCACATTCTGCATATCTCGACCAGGCAGGAGATCGAGTTTTTGCGCGACCACAAGGATGTCGCCACCTGCGAAGCGACGCCGCATCACCTGACGCTTGTCGCGCCGGAATGCTACGAGCGGCTTGGCACCCGCGCGCAGATGAACCCGCCGGTGCGTTCGGCGGAACACCGCACGGGCATCTGGCACGGCATCGAACAGGGCATCATCGACGTGCTCGGCTCCGATCATGCGCCGCATACGCTGGAGGAGAAGGCCAAAACCTATCCGGCCTCGCCCTCGGGCATGACCGGGGTGCAGACGCTGGTTCCGCTGATGCTCGATCACGTCAACGCCGGGCGCCTGTCGCTTCAGCGCTTCGTCGATCTCACCAGCGCCGGGCCGGCGCGGCTGTTCAACATCGCCTGCAAGGGCCGGATCGCCGCAGGCTACGATGCTGATCTGACGGTGGTCGACCTCAAGCGCAGCGAGACCATCACCGACGAGTGGGTGACCTCGCGCGCCGGCTGGACGCCGTATCACGGCGTGCGCGTCACCGGCTGGCCGGTCGGCACCTTCGTGCGCGGCAGGCGGGTGATGTGGCAGGGCGAACTGGTGACGCCGTCGGGCGGCGAGCCGGTGCGGTTTCTAGAGACGCTGAAGGCGTGAAAAGCTACTGCTTCGCCACTCGGGTTGAGAACTCGCCGTTGCGCACGCGCAGCGGGAGGCCTTCGACGAATTTCGCCACCGCGTCCTCGCCATAGGTGGCGACCAGCTCGGCGAATGCGGCGAACAGGCTGGCCTGCGCCAGGCAGTCGCCGTCGACGCCATCGTGCCGCGCTTCCGCCCAGGCCTCATTAAGATAGCTTAACGCCGCCTGCTTCTGTTCGTGATCTGGCAGGGGGGCGCGGGCGGTGAAGGGGGCTGGATGGCTCATGAAACCCGACAGTCTTTAGGCGATCCAGGGCGGAACGCTCGAATGCCTAATTGTTTAGCATGTGTAAACGGGCCGCCTAGACCAGTTCTTTAGGAAAGGTTAACGGCCGGGAACAATACGATAGGTTCCGGAACCGAAGCTTTACGTGAACCACACGCACGCTCGAAAACGCTTTAGTTGGCGTAGCGAGCGGTCAGATCTCGCGAGATTTTCGAGCCTTCCTCGATATAGCGGCGGATCGCCACCGTGGCTGCCGGGGTGCAGGTCCGGTAGGTCTGCTGGAAGCCGTTATAGCCGCGGTTGAAGCCCGCGATCATGCGGGCGCGGCGGTCGCCCGAGGGGGTTTCGGCGTCGATCAGCGCCTGCATCTGGTTGCGCCATTTGCCGCCTTCATTGCTGCCGCATATGCCCCGGAGGTAGTGCAGGGTGCCGAGGATCTCGGCCAGCCGCTGCAGGTCGTTATCGAACGGCGCAGCCGCATCCTGGGCCCGCGCGGGGCCGCAAAGGCATGCCGAAATGAGGATGAGGGCGGCCAGGAAATACTTGGAGAAATGCTTGGACATGGGCCCGCACGATATGCCTTCTCAATGGGCTGGAAGCAAGGCGCGCGGGGCCTGACGAGGCGAGACCCGCTTCTCAGCCCCGGAGCAGGTCCTGGGCCGCCTGGATGACCTCCTGCAGACCGCCGGTGACCTTGAGATCGCCAATCGCGTCCGGCTTCAGCCATCTGAAATCGTCGAGTTCGTCGTTCAGCACCGGCTCGCCGGCGATCCAGCGCGCCGCAAAGGACATGATCAGATAATGCCCGCCGCCGGCGGTTCCCGGCACCACCTCGCGCCAGCCGGCAAGGCCGGCGATCTCGATTCTGAGCGAGGTTTCCTCGTCGACCTCGCGATGCAGCGCGGCGTGCAGCGTTTCGCCAAATTCGACCCGGCCGCCCGGGAGCGAATAAAAGCCCTTGGCCGGCGAGCGCGCGCGCCGCACCAGCAGAATCCTGTCGTCGCGGAAGATCGCCGCGCTGACGGCGAGTTGGGGATGGGAGGGTTCGACGCGCGACGGCATCAGAGCATGATCCGGGCCCGAAGGGCCGCGTTGGCGAAAAGTGGAAGCCGCTTTTCCCAGAAGATCGTGCTCAAGTCTAATGCGTCATGATGTAGTCGACATCGCCCTGGGAACCGCCATTGATGATGCCGCCGGCCAGCGCCACCAGCGGCTTGACCCAGCCGGTCGCCTGCTCGGCCAGCGTGGCCCGGGTCTTGTCCTGCGTGGCTTTGCGCATGGCGTCGCCGACGGCGGTGAGGATCGAGGTCATGGCGCTCGTGATATTGTCGAATTCGGCGCGGGTGATGGCGTCGGCCGATTCGTAGGACTCGATCGCGAGGTCGCGGGCCTTGAAATTGGAGGCGTGGAAATGCTCGCCATAGGACAGCGGGCGCCAGCCCAGAAAATCCTCCGCGCATTCCGGCATGTCCGGAACCATCTCGAGCAGCATGACCGCTTCGTTGAAATGATTCAGGTAGTCGGTGGCAAGCCCGGTGCGGGGATTGATGTTGGCGGCGCGCAGCTGCGCGGCCCGCGCCTCGTCGATGTGGACCGGCGGGCGAGGGGGCGGGGGAGCGGATGGCGCGGGTTTGGCAGCCGTGGATGTCATCCCTCCCAGTCTTGACGGTCGGGGTTAAAAGGTACTGAACAGATACCTATTTGGACCACAGAATGTGCGGACGCTTCGTCATCACCTCGCCCCCGGCGGCCTTGCGGCAAATTTTCGGCTATATCGAACAGCCCAATTTCCCGCCCAGACACAATATTGCGCCGACACAACCCATCCCGGTGGTGATCGTCGAGAACGGCGCCAGGCATTTCCGGCTGATGCGCTGGGGCCTGTTGCCTTCCTGGGTCAAGGATCCCCGTAATTTTACCCTGTTGATCAATGCACGCTCCGAGACGGTCAGGGAAAAGCCGGCCTTCAAGAACGCCATCAGGCGGCGGCGCTGCCTGATTCCGGCGGACGGCTATTACGAATGGCAGGCCGCAGGGAGCCGCAAGCGGCCCTACTTCATCCATCGCCGCGACGGCGCTCCGATGGGCCTGGCGGGCCTGGCGGAAACATGGCTCGGTCCGAACGGCGAGGAACTCGACACGGTGGCGATCGTCACGGCGGTTGCGAGTGCCGATCTCGCGGTGCTGCATCACCGCGTGCCGGTGACGATCGGCGCCGATGATTTCGCGCGCTGGCTCGATTGCAGCGACGACGATGCGGAGACGGTGATGGCGCTGATGGGAACGCCGCGCGAGGGCCAATTCGCCTGGCATGAGGTCTCCACCCGGGTCAACCGCGTCGCCAATGACGACGCGCAACTGGTGCTGCCGATCACGGCGGAGCAGCGCGAGGCCGAGGAGCCACGGCCTGCGAGGAAGCCCGCGCCACGCAAGCCTGCGCCGGCTACGCCCGATGACGGGCAGGGGTCGTTGTTCTGAGGCGCGCGCGATTTCAGCCGCCGAGCATTGTCTTCAGCTTCGCAACCGCGCTGTCCGGCGTCGTCAGCACCGGCAGGCTGGAGGCTTCCGCGACCATCGCCGCGGCGGGCGCCATGCTGTATTGCGCGAGCGCGATCAGGTCGCAGTCGCGCAGATCGCGCGAGGCTGCCACGACCAGGCGATCGTGTTCGGCGCGGTCGCCGCGATCCAGCGCCGCCATGGCGCCCTCCACGAGTTTCGGCACGATCTCGAGCCCGCGGGGAAATTCCCGGGGCATTGATGCCAGGGTCGGCGGAAACGTCGAGAGCAGGCCGATCCGGTGGCCCCTCGTGGCGGCCTGCTCGATCATCGCTTCGTTGGGCTTGAGCACCGGCATCGGCGCCTGCTCGCGCGCCACTGCCTCGATGCAGGGGCCGAAGGCCGAGCAGGTGAAGAGGATCGCGTCCGCGCCGGTCGAGGCCGCATAACGTCCGAGCGCCAGGAACCGATCGGTCATCGCGCTGGTGAGTTGACCGTCGCGCGCGAGATCGGCCGACAGGCTGTCGTCGACCAGATTCATCAAGGTCGCATCCGGCCAGAGCCGGGCGAACGAGGTTTCGATCGGGACAATCGAATGTTTCAGGGCGTGGATGAGGGTGATGCGCATGTCGGTCAATCTGGCTTTGGCGTCGAGGGCTGTCAATGTTGCGGGGTGTCCGAGCCAAATTCTCTCGTCGTCCCGGCCAAGCGAAGCGCGAGCCGGGACCCATAACCACCGGCTGTAGTTGTTTCACATGGCTGGAGCGACAATCCCTCTCACAATGATCCGCGGTGGTTATGGGTCCCGGCTTTCGCCGGGACGACGAGAGTCTTTTCAACCTCACCTGAAAATGTTCAGCGCCGCGTATTGCAACAGCATGATGGTCTTGGCATCGATGATACGGCCGTCGCCGATCATGGCGATCGCCTGATCGATCGGCAGTTCCAGCACCTCGATGTCCTCGCCCTCGTCGGCGAGGCCGCCGCCATCGCCAACCCTCATCTTCGGATCGTATTCGGCGACGAAGAAGTGCAGTTTTTCGGTGACCGCGCCGGGGCTCATGAAGGCTTCGAAGATCTTCCTGATTTCGCCGAGCCGGTAGCCGGTTTCCTCCTCGGCTTCCGCGCGCATCCGCATCTCCGGCGAGGCGTCGTCCAAGAGGCCCGCGGCCGTCTCGATCAGCAAATCGTCATAGCCGTTGACATAGGCCGGATAACGGAACTGCCGCACCAGCACCACGGTGCGTTGCTCGAGATCATAGGGCAACAGCGTCGCGGCATTGCCGCGGTCGAAGGTCTCGCGGGTTTGCGTTTGCCACTCGCCGTCAGCCCGCCGCCATTCGAAGGTGGTGTCCTTCAGCGTGGCGTAGTTATCCGAAAGCACGCGGACGTTCTTGACGCGGATGCGGTCGGAGACGGACATGAGCTGCCTGCCGGTTTCGATTACGGTGTCGGCTCGCGCCCGTCGAGCCATTTGGCGAAGGTCACGGTTTCCTGGTTGTAATAGCCGATCGAGCGGTAGAACGCGTGGACTTTTGTGTTGTCCTTGCGGACCATGAGCTGGAGTTTCAGGATGCCGCGCGCACGCAGCCAGTCTTCCGCGGCACTCATAATGGCGCGACCAAAACCCTTGAAGCGATGCTCGGGATCGGCCGTCACGTAGTAGACCCAGCCGCGATGGCCGTCATGGCCGACCAGCACGGACGCGACGAGGACGCCGTCGTTCCGGCCCAACAGCACCGTCGAGTTGTTTTCCTTGCGCGCCAGCGCAATGTCGGCGGCAGGGTCGTTCCAGGGCCGCGTCGACCCGCAGCGCTGCCACAGCGCGATCACCTCGGGGATATCGCCGTCCTCGATTGCCGTGATGCTGAGAGTGTGAGCGTCCGCAGGAACGTTCACAGCACTTTTCCCGGATTCATGATGCCAAGCGGATCGAGCATCGCCTTGATGCCGCGCATCAGCTCGATGGCGACCTTGTCTTTCACCTCGGGCAGTTCCTCGCGCTTGAGCACGCCGATGCCGTGCTCGGCGGAGATCGATCCGCCCATCTTCAGCACGATGGCGAATACGACCGCGTTGACGTCGTGCCAGCGGGCCATGAAATCGGCGGTGTCGCCGCCGATCGGCTGGCTGACATTGTAATGGATATTGCCGTCGCCGAGATGACCGAACGGCACCGGCCGCGCGCCCGGGATCAGTTTTACGACGGCGGCGTTGGCCTCGTCGATGAAGTCGGGCACCGCGACCACCGGCACCGAGATGTCGTGCTTGATCGAGCCGCCTTCCGGCTTCTGCGCCGCCGACATCTCGTCGCGCAGCTTCCAGAACGCCGCGCGCTGGCTCAAATTCGCCGCGATCACGGCGTCATCGACGATTTCCTTTTCCAGCCCCTGCGCCAGGATCGCTTCCAGCGTGGCGCGGGCGTCGTCGCGCGGCGAGGACAGCTCCATCAGCACGTACCAGGGATGTTTGTTGCCGAGTGGATCGCGGATGTCGATGCCGTGGCGCACGCTGAAATCGACAGAGATATCGGACAGCAGTTCAAAGCTGGTAAGGCTGCCCGCGGCCTCGTTCTGCGAGATCGCCAGCAGCTTCAGGGCGTCACTGGGCGATTTGAGACCGACAAAAGCGGTCTCCACCGCGCGCGGCTTTGGAAACAGCTTCAACGTCGCCGCGGTGATGATGCCGAGCGTGCCTTCCGCGCCGATGAACAAGTTCTTCAAGTCGT
>JBGPSI010000192.1:0-9250 GCA_041490045.1 Bradyrhizobium sp. | reverse complement strand
TATGACCTTCAGGTTATGAGACTGTTTTTGAGCTAATTTGGCCTCTTTGATTTTTCGCAGCAATTCGGCCTGCTTTAACCAAACCCTTATAATCGCTATGACTTCCGATGCCATTGCCTGTTACACACTGTCACCCGACGACAGATTTTGCAACTCGGGTTGTTGACACAGTGTTGACACGGAAAGTCGATGGCCGAACGTCTGACAGAAATTCGGGCCCGCAAAGAGCTCGCTCCCGCGCGTGGTCAGACCCTGCTTTGGGACACCGACGTCAAGGGCTTCGCCTTGCGCGTCACCCCAGGCGGCGCGAAATCGTTCTTGCTGGACTATCGCGTGGATGGCCGACAGCGCCGGATTACCATCGGCTCCTTCCCCGACTGGTCGGTTCAGGCCGCTCGAACGACGGCCAAGAAGCTCAAACAAGAGGTCGATGGCGGCCACGATCCGATGGGTCAACGCCACGCTGACCGCGTAGCCCCCACACTGCAGGATGTCTGGGAACGCTACGAGACTGAGCACCTGCCCCGAAAGGCCGTCCGGGCTCAGGCCGACGAGCGCAGCATGTGGCAAAAAATCATCCTGCCCAGGCTTGGCAAGCTGAAGATCGCGTCTATCGACGCTGACCACATCGATGAGCTTCATCGCGACGTAACTAACGTTCGTGGGACCCCAGTCCGGGCCAACCGCGTCGTCGAGGTGCTTCGCAGGGCATTTAACCTGGCGGTCCGCTGGAAATGGCTAAACGACAACCCAGCCTCAGGCGTTCGCAAGAATACCGAAGAAAAGCGAAACCGCTTCCTTAATCGGACTGAGATCGCGGCGCTGGCGCAGGCGCTCAACGAACATTCAGAGCCAGTCTCCGCCAATGCGATCAAACTCCTGATGCTCACCGGCGCACGTCGTGGCGAGGTGCTGGGCGCGACCTGGGACATGTTCGATCTGGAAAATGGGATCTGGACAAAGCCGAGCGCGCACACGAAGCAGCGACTTATTCACCGGGTGCCATTAAGCGGCCCTGCCCAGCGCCTCGTTACCGAGATCAGGGATGACGCTGCCCGCCTGGCCAAGGCTGCTGGAACCTCGCCCTCTCGTTACGTATTTCCAGGCGCTGATGGAAAGCCGCTGACAGATATTAAGCGTTCCTGGACCACCATCTGCCGCAAGGCTGGTCTCGCGGTGGAAGTGGAGAAGATCGATCGCAATGGTCGGCCCGCAAAAGGAAAGGACGGCAAACCGGTCCTCGTCTGGCAGCCGAATGTGCGGATCCACGACCTGCGGCATTCCTTTGCCAGCATCCTGGTGTCCGCCGGCGCCTCGCTACCGCTCATCGGTCAGATGCTTGGACATACGCAAGTTCAAACCACCCAGCGTTATGCTCACCTCTTCGATGACCCGATGCGAGACGCCGCCGAGACGGTCGGCCAGGTCGTCTCCGGCCCAACCGCAAGTTCGATTGCAGGCAGATTGACGCAGGGCGACCATGAAGAGCGCTGAAGCAATTGGAATTAGGTGGCGAACGGCCAAGCAGTTGTACGCAGCATACTTGAAAGGGTGCGAACTGGAAGACGGAGCAAGCGCGGCAGACATCATCTCAGCTTGCTTCAACGAGCGGTCACTTGAGCAAAACCGAATCGAGACCTTCGGCAGAGACGCCGCAGATCACCTGCTATTTCGAGACGCCGTGCAGGCCATTGATCAACGCATCGAGCGCGTAAGAACCTCAGTCATGAATATCATGCGAAACGAGGCTTCCACGGGAGTATGGCTCGCGATTGGGCGCCGAGGGCCAAACCACCCGCACGAACTGATTCCAGCGCGTTATTGGCCATTCCTGACAATTGATATCGAGAGCAATTCCGCCCTCAGTAATGACTCTCAATTCCATGAGCTTCGCTGTGCCACGACGGCAGGCGTTCCAATTGACCATCCTTTGCTTGTGAGCTTCCGGTCCGCGAACCAATATGTACCGGAACCGGGGGGCAAAGTTGCCGATGCAACACTTCCTGAGACACCCGATCTTGGCAAAAATGGTGCACCAGGCCGCCCCTCCTACATGCATCTGATTGAGGCTGAATTCAAACGGCGTCAATCTGCCAACCGCCTTGAGTCCTCCCTTACCAAGGAGGCCAAAGCCTTAGAGGACTGGTTTCGGAGCGCTCATCCCGAGATCAAACCGTACAAAGCTAAGTCAATCTACAATAGGCTAGGTTCGCTTTACCGCGCCGCAAATCCAAGCCCTGAGCGACTGCCCTAAATTATAATTTAGGGTACAATTTAAGGCGGCTTTTTCGGGCAGTCGCCTGTCGCCATCCTGCGTCCATTGCCGGTGCATTTCACCGAGCAGAAGTGACGAGGATGCTATGGCGCATGATTTAGAAAACAAGAACGTGGCCACGACTGATGGCGGCGTTCCGGACTACCTTCAGGGATACATCTCTGAGGCTGCTTACGCACATATTCGGCGCACCAGCGTCCGAACCTGTCAGCGTGACCGCCAACTTCGCAAGTCCCCACCGTTCGTTCGGTTGGGACGCCAGGTGTTCTACCGTATCGAGGCCCTGCAAACCTGGCTCGTGTCCAACGAGCAAGGTCAGACCCAGCTTGGGTGCACGCCGGGTATGGGTCGATCAAAGCGTGGTCGATTCGGAGGTCGAGCATGACCCGAGTTATTGATCAATTTGACTACGGGGCCCTCCCGGCAACGCAGGCCGACGAACTCCGCGCCAAAGCAAAGAAGGTTCGCTGCGGCGCAGCCACGATGACCCCCGTGATCATTAACATTGGCCGCGATCTCCTAGTCGCCAAACAACTGTTACCCCACGGTCGTTTTTCGCTATGGGTCGAAGTCGAGTGCGGATTTACGCCTCGAACTGCGCAAAATTATATGCGCGTCGCGGAGTTCGCCACCGGGAAAAGCGAAACCGTTTCGCTTTTGGCGCCGTCGGTCATTTACTTGTTGGCGTCTAAAAACGCACCACCCGGCGTCGTGCATCGAATTCTCCAACTATTGGAGGCCGGGCAGGTACCGACAGAACGCGATGTGCTGCGCATGGTCACGGACGCGCGGGAGATCAAGGCCGAGCGTACTCAAACTACAAAAACGGAGCTTGAGGCACGAAAGGCTGACGATCTGGCAACGCAGCTATTGGCATCCATTGGGTTGGATTTGGCGCGATTGCTCGCTGAAGGACCGTGGGATCAAATTGGTGTCGCACTACGACTCAAACTCAACTCTGATCTTGCGCAATCCTTAGACCGGCGTTGGCCCGATAATTTCGCGGCCGACGCCCCCTCCACACCACCGCTCGTCGATTTGGTACCCGATGCCAATGGTGCCTCACTATACCGGCCGAAAGTCATCGAGGCCGACGACGAGGGAATCCCTGCCTTTCTGGATCGGAAGACTTGGACGTCGGGCGACACAGAAAAGGTTGAACCCGTTGGTTGAGCGTAAGCGTCGTGCTCAGGCCACGGCTTTGAGGTCTTGCTTTCGGTAAGCCCACGGCAATAGCGCGTCGATATCGCGATTGAGATGACCGTTGACGATCCTGGTGAGGACATCCGTCAGATAGCCGAGCGGATCGACGTCGTTGATTTTGCAGGTCTCGATCAGTGAAGCGAGAGTGGCCCAGTGCTCGGCGCCACCGTCAGAGCCAGCAAACAAGGCATTTTTCCGGTTCAGCGTGATCGGGCGGATGGAACGCTCGACTGTGTTGTTGTCGAGCTCGATGCGGCCATCGTCGAGGAAGCTGGTGAGGCCCTCCCAGCGCGACAGTGCGTAGTTGATCGCCTCGGCGAGTTTGCCCTTCTGGCTGATCAGACCAAGTTTTGTGCGCAGCCACGGCTCCAATGCGTCGATCAGCGGCCGGCTTTTTTGCTGCCTGGCCAGGCGACGCTCCTCGGCGCTGCGGCCACGGATGTCCTTCTCAATCGCATACAGCGCAGCTATGCGCTGAAGCGCTTCGCTGGCGATCGGCGCAGGACCAGGCGTGGCGAGCTTGTAGAAGTTGCGCCGCACATGGACCCAGCAAAACGCAAGGCGCACGTCGCCGCGTTCAGCCAGCCTGCGGTAGCCGGCATAGCCGTCAACCTGCAAGATGCCCTTGAAGCCATCGAGATGGATGATTGGCCGCTCGGCTTTGCGGTCTGGGGCGTAGACATAGGTCACGCCCGGCGGATCGGATCCTGCCCATGGCCCGTCATCGGCGGCATAGGCCCATAGCTGCCCGGTCTTGGTGCGGCCGCGGCCAGGATCCAGCACCGGCAACGTGGTCTCATCGGCGAACAGTTTTGGCCGCTCCTTGAGTTTGTCGAGCAGGCGCTGGTGCAGCGGACGCAGATGCCAGGCGGCATGCCCCACCCAGTCCGCCAGCGTCGAACGGTCGAGGTTGACGCCTTGGCGGGCGTAGATCTGGGCCTGGCGATACAGTGGCAGATGATCGGCATATTTGGAGACCAAGACTTGGGCGATGGTAGCTTCCGTCGGCAGCCCACCCTCGATCAGCCGCGCTGGCGCCGGGGCCTGCACGACGCCATCCTCGCATTGGCGGCAAGCGTATTTCGGCCGGATCGTGACCAGCACCCGGAACTGCGCCGGCACGATATCCAGCCGCTCGCTCTTGTCTTCACCGATCCGGTGCAACGCGCCCTGGCAGCAGCGGCAGGTCTTGTCGTCGATGTCGATGGTGGTTTCAATCCGCGGCAGATGCGCCGGCAGCGCGCCGCGATTGGCTCGCCGCTTCGCAACTCCGGCCTGTCGCGCGGCCGGTGTCGCCTGCTCCGCGCCAGCCGCATTACTCGCCGCCGCCTGCTCGACGTCTTCCAGGCCCAGCAGCATCTGGTCCTCGGGCAGCGTTTCCGCCCGGCGGCCAAACTGGTGACGCTGCAGGTCCTTGATGATCTGACGCAGCCGTTCGTTCTGCGCCCGCTCAGCGAGCAGCATCGCTTGCAGCATCTTTGGATCGTCGGGCAAGGCGTCGCTCGGCATGATCAAATCAGATCATATTTTCCTGCACTTTGCGACGATCCCAACGCGGCTGATTCACTTCGCCGCAGCAGCAAGTATCAGCTCGGCTGCGCCGGCCTGACCGTCTCACGCGCCGCATGGACACGCCGCCAATCCAACCCTTCCAGCAGCGCCGACAATTGCGCGGCCGACAGATGCATCACGCCGTCTTCAATCTTCGGCCAGCGGAAGATGCCATCTTCCAGCCGCTTGGCGAACAGGCACAGACCCGTGCCGTCCCAAAACACCAGCTTGATCCGGTCCGCGCGTTTGGCGCGGAACACGTAGACAGCACCGGAGAACGGGTCGGCCGTCATCGTCTCACGCACCAGCGCCGCCAATCCATCGGCGCCCTTGCGGAAGTCCACAGGCTTGGTCGCCACCATCACCCGCACCGCGCCGGTCGGGCCGATCATGCGCCGGCTTTCAACGCCCGCAACACCGCGGCGATTGTGTCCGCCGGGGCGCCAGCGCCGATGCGCACCGTCACACCGTCGATCGCAACCTCGATCGTTCCGGCGAGCGGTTCGTCCCGATGCTGTCGCCGCGTCTTGCGCTGCCGAGATCCCGCGGTGTCGCATGGTGCCGGATCGACCACCGCCGGGATGAACCATGGTTCATCATCCTTGGAAACGACCAACTGAGCTTCCCTGACTCGCCGACGCCAGCCAAATAATTGCTGCGGCGACAATCCGTGCCGCCGTGCCACGCCAGAAACAGAATCGCCGCTGGTCTCGATCTCCGCGACCACCCGCGCCTTATCCTCGTCGCTCCATGTCCGACGGCGCCCCGCACCGGTGAACACCTCCAGCCGGCGAACCGGCTTGGTGATAGCACTATCCACTGTGTCCATTCTAAGCCTAACGGTCCGAAAGAACCGAAAAGTCGCAGATCAGGACGTCAGCCGGAAGGTGGGGCCGGGACGACGCTTACGGAAAAAATCAAGTCGCCAGGCTTTAGCGCTTTAAGGCAGGGACCGGCGCGTCCTGAATTTTCACCAAAAGCTAACCAACAAAGTTTCCATAGATTTAATCACATTCCGTCGTCGGGATTGTTGGCTCAAATCGCGGGCACGCTTTTGAGGATTCGTTAGATTCTTCTCCGTAGTTCTACGTACGAGCCAAGAAATGGCTTGATGAAACCAGTAAGGATTCAAACATGTCCGGTATTGTTCTTTCGGCGTCAGTTCGCCAAAACCTCCTCTCGCTGCAGTCGACCGCGGATTTGCTCTCCACCACCCAGAACCGCTTGGCCACGGGTAACAAGGTCAACTCAGCTCTCGACAATCCCACTAACTTCTTCACGGCACAGGGCCTCAATAACCGGTCCAGTGACATCACCAATCTGCTCGACAGCATCGGCAACGGCGTGCAGGTCCTGCAGGCTGCCAACACCGGCCTCACCTCGCTGCAGAAGCTGGTCGATACCGCGAAGTCGATCGCCAACCAAGTCCTGCAGACGACGGTTGGTTATTCGACGAAGGCAAACGTTGATGTCACCGGCACGGGTGCTGGCACCAGTGCCGTACTGACAGCGGCCAACATCGATACTGGCAAACTGGCCGGGTCGGTTATTACGTTCAAAACAAGCACCGGCACTCTCGCCGTGACGATTGGTGCGACTTTTGCGACCGGCACCGGAACTGCCACTGTCAGTTCGCTTGACCAGCTCAACAGTGTTCTGGCTGCGAACAACGTTGCGGTGAACGCGAGCGTCTCTGCGACGGCTGACACCCTGACCTTTACGTCGACAAACGATGCGGCCAGCCAGACCATCACCAAGACGGGCACTGCGCCAACCGGCGAGGGCGTCGATATTGCGGGCACAACTACTGCCACGGTGGGCACAGTCAACGCCGCTGTTGCCGACGCGGGCTCGCAGGCCATTCGCGCCAACTTAGTGAGCCAGTACAACGGCATCATCTCGCAGATCTCCAATACCGCGCAGGACGCATCGTTCAACGGCATCAACCTGCTCAATGGCGACACTCTCAAGCTGACCTTCAACGAAACCGGCAAGTCCACGCTGAGCATCACCGGCGTAACCTACGACGCGACCGGCCTTGGTCTGAGTTCGTTGACCTCGGGTACGGACTTCTTGGATAACTACTCGGCGAACAAGGTGCTCACCGCGCTCGGCACTGCCAGTACCTCGCTCCGCACCGAGGCGTCGGCCTTGGGGTCGAATCTCTCGATCGTGCAGATCCGTCAGGACTTCTCGAAGAACCTGATCAACGTGCTGCAAACTGGCGCGTCCAACCTGACGCTGGCCGACACGAACGAGGAAGCGGCGAACAGCCAGGCGCTGTCGACCCGCCAGTCGATCGCGGTGTCCGCGCTGTCGCTCGCCAACCAGTCGCAGCAGAGCGTGCTTCAGCTGCTCCGCTGAGCCCGGCTGCGATACAAACGATCAAGGCGGCGGGGGGAACCCCGCCGTTTTTTTTAGCAAAATCTTAACCAACCTTACGTCAGATTGACCCACTTGCTCAGAGGTTTTTGAAATGCCACTGCGGTTTGATTTGGGGCCTTTCGAGAAGCTATTTATCGGGAAGAGCGTGCTTACCAATAAGGGCGATCGAACGATGTTCGTCGTTGAAGGCGAAATCCCCATTTTACGTGCGAGGGATGTTCTGACGCCGGAAAACGTCGTCAATGCCGTGGAAAAGCTCTATCGCTGTGTCCAGCAAATGTATCTTGAGGGAGACACTGAGAAATATCGGGGGTCATATCTCGCGCTGGCGGCCCAGACGATTTCGGAATGTCCAGCCTCCTACGCTGAGCTTAAGATTGCTGATCAATTGATCAAAAGAGGTCAGTATTACAACGCTCTAAAAAGCCTGAAAAAGCTCATTAGGCAAGAGGCGTTTTCATTGAACAAAACTGAATCCGAGGGACGCATGCCGCGGGCAGCGATACGTGGTCGCCAATAGTTTGTATGTGTGCATGGCCTCATCAAAAACGATGGCGTCGTATGCCGCCAAGCCCCTCTCGTCTCAAGTTTAAACAACCGTGCGGAGCTGCCGCTAAAGGGAATTGAGCCTACGAGCGCTTGCCTATTTGGATCGTTGCCCGCCCAATCCCGGAAGCTAGACTAGCTAGAGCGGAAGCCGTGAACGGTGGCGCCCTCAATTTTCATGCGCCGCAGACCATTTCCATGGATCGATCCCGCACCAGCTTGCGCTCCTCTTTCGTTAAGTCACACCCGTGAGCTAAGTCACAGGAACACCCGATAAGGGATCGGCATTGCTTTTCGGGCTGCGGAACATTTTTTGGGTTGTGGAACGTATGCCCAATGGGTCCGTGGCCTGCGCGGTCCACCTCGTCCCCCAAAGGAACGGCGGCGCCGCGCTTTGACATACGCCACAGATTGGCGGTGCTTCATTTACGCGAGATCAATTAGCGGCAATTTCGCGGACCTAAATTTGCTTTCGCAATCTACCGGAGCGATCATCCCAGTTTTCGTCGTTCCGGTTTTCTGCGTGGGAGCACGGCCCCGTTTGACCTCAACCCCTGGGTCGTAGCGGGGTCGTGCTTTTTCTTCCGGCCAGATAACTCTCGGGAACCGGACGCGAATCACCTATGGTGTCCGAACGTTCTCCGGGCAGAGGAGGCGGACAGGTTGGCCGATTATCGAATTTGCGTCGTCGGCATTGACGGACATTATACTGAAGAAATTTTTCTGGAATGCCCTAACGACAACGCAGCGAGAGAGGCCGCTAACGAGTGGGTTGGCGAGCACGACGCGGAGCTATGGGAGCACGAACGCTTGGTCACGAAGTTCGCTCGCGAGCCGAAGTGATGCCGTCTCGATCTCCCCTCAGCAGATCAGCTAAAGAAAGGTCGCGCCAAATCAAACTAAAGGATTTGGCCGTTGTATGTGCAAAATGATACAGCACGGGGAATCCCAACCCGCTGAACGGTTTGATATCTTAAGCGCAGACAAACTTAGAGCGGCTTCTTTTTTATATTCCGCAGCCGCACCCAAGGGCGCTCCTTGCGGAGGAAACCAATCTTCGCCAGCATGGCGGATGGGATAGGTCCGGACCAGAGCGATGCTTTCGCTGCGGGCTTCAAGGCGGTCTCGCCTTCGCATTGCTTTGTCTAGGGCGGCAACTTGTCGCCGGTCTTGCTTTTTCGCGGCGAGCGTCATTGAGCGCCCTCAGACGAGCTTCCTTTTAGAGTCTCGCATCCGCCCGAAGGCGTAGACCACAACGCTATAGATGACGGCCAGGGTGGAAAGCAGACC
>JBGPSI010000191.1:0-9289 GCA_041490045.1 Bradyrhizobium sp. | reverse complement strand
TGAGACCCTTGGCGGCGTTGGTCATCTCGTCGACCGACTTCTTGATGTCGGCCATTTCGGCCTCGCGCATCGCCTACTGGAACTGGCCCTGGAATTCCGACGCCATGCGCCGGATCTTGCCCATGTACTGGCCGACCGTGCGCAGCACCGCCGGCAGCTCCTTCGGGCCGATGGCGATCAGCGCGACAACCGCGATGACGACAAGCTCGCTCCAGCCGATATCGAACATGAATGATTCCGCTCACGCGAGGCGATTTCACCCCAATGCTTGCCAAACAAGATTTGGGCCGCCCGCGTCTCCCCAACCGGTCTTGCCGCGCGTCGTGCCGCAAGCGGGTATTCAGACCGCCTTGCTGCCGACATCCGACCGCGTCGCCGCCGAAGACGTGGCGTTGTGATCGATGGTCTTCACGGGCTCGGGCTTTTCCGCAGTCTTTTCATCGTCCTGCATGCCCTTCTTGAAGGCCTTGATGCCCTGCGCAACATCGCCCATCAGGTCGGAGATCTTGCCGCGACCGAACAACAGCAGGACGACTGCGATCACGACGATCCAGTGCCAAATGCTAAGCGAACCCATCCTGCAACCCTCCAAACACGAAGCCGGCGACCCGGCCAATCTGAGGGGGAAAGTAGGCTCAAGGGGTGTCAAAAACAAGGACTTAAGCCGCGTCAAATCGCTGTTAACGCGCTACCGTTAACCGGCGTTGGATGCGCCCGCCTGCCGGCGGCTGGCTGATCAGAATCAGCCTTCGCTGCCCTCTTCCGGCTCGACCGGGGGCGCCAGCGCGAGTTCCAGGTCGCCGATTTCAAGCGGATCCTCGTCATCGCGCAAGGTTGGATCGTCCGATGGCGTCGGAACACTGAAACCGGAGGGCAGCCGCGAATCCAGCAGGCCGGTGCCCTTCAGTTCTTCGAGACCCGGCAGATCGCCGAGCGCCTCGAGGCTGAACTGCGACAAAAAGGCTTCCGTTGTTCCAAAGGTGAGCGGCCGGCCCGGCGTCTTGCGGCGGCCACGCGGACGGATCCATCCGGTTTCGAGCAGCACATCGAGCGTGCCTTTGGATGTGATCACCCCGCGGATGTCCTCGATCTCCGCACGCGTCACCGGCTGATGATAAGCGATGATCGCCAGCATCTCGATCGCCGCGCGCGACAGCCGACGGGTTTCGGTGCTCTCCCGCGTCATCAGCCAGGCGAGGTCGCCGGCGGTGCGGAAGGTCCATTTATTGGCGACGCGGACCAGATTGACACCACGCGAGGCGTAATCCGCCTGCAATTGCACCAGCGCGGCCTTGATGTCGACGCCCTCGGGCATCCGCTTAGCGAGGGTCGCCTGGTCGAGCGGTTCGGTGGAGGCAAACAACAGCGCTTCCAGAAGGCGCAATTCCTCGGGCCGCGCCTGCGGATCGACAGAACCCTCCTCGGGATCGGCTATGCGCTTTTCCGCCAGGCTTGCCATGGCTTGGTCTCCTTCTTCCACTTACTCGGCCGTCAGATCCGGCGCGGCCATCGCGTCGGGTACTGGTTGCGGCGGACGCTTTCGAAAATAGAGCGGCGCGAACGCTTCTTGCTGGTGCAGTTCCATTTCGCCTTCCCGGACCAGCTCCAGGGCGGCGGCAAAACTGGACGCGAAAACCGTGGCTTTTTGCGTGGGATCGGCGACGTAGCTGAGCAGGTATTCGTCGAGGCAGCTCCAGTCCTCGGCGATCCCGACCAGGCGCTCGAGCGAGGCTCTCGCCTCCGCCAGCGACCACACCGTGCGTTTCGCCAGATGCACGCTCGCCAGCACCCGCTGCTGGCGCTGCGCGGCATAGGCGGTGAGCAAATCGAACAGCGTCGCGGTGAATTTGGGGTGCTTGATCTCCGCGATGGCTTCGGGATTGCCGCGCGGAAAAATGTCGCGCTGCAATTGCGGACGATTCATCAGCCGGTTCGACGCCTCGCGAATGGCCTCCAGCCGACGCAGCCGGTTGGCGAGCGCAGTCGCCATCTCCTCGGCGCTCGGTCCCTCCGCGGTGGGCTGTTCCGGCAGCAGCAGGCGGGATTTGAGAAACGCCAGCCACGCCGCCATCACCAGGTAGTCGGCGGCGAGTTCCAGCCTGATCTTCCGCGCCGCCTCGATGAAGACGAGGTACTGGTTGGCCAGCGCCAGGATGGAAATCTTGGCGAGATCGACCTTCTGCTGCCGCGCCAGCGCCAGCAACAGATCGAGCGGGCCCTCATAGCCCTCGACGTCGACGACCAGCGAAGGCTCGTCGTCGGAGAGTTCAGCCGGCCGGCCGGTTTCGAATGATAAGATTTCCGCGCTCATGCGCCTGCCGTTCCTGCCCGTTCGATCAACGCATCCAGTTCAGCCCGTGCCTTCAGCCGATCGAAGGGTTGCTGCGCCTTGCGGGACGCCAGCGCCGTTCTCGCGCGCTCCAGCGCCTTGCCTGACAATTCCGGCGTCTCGTTGGCAACCTCGCGCATTTCGTCGAGTTTGCCGTTGCAATGCAAAACGATGTCGCAGCCGGCGGCAAAGATAGCTCGGGTCCGCTCGGCGATCGATCCAGCCAAGGCATTCATGGACACGTCATCACTCATCAACAAACCCTGGAACCCGATCACGCCGCGAATCACTTGGTTGATCATTGTTGCAGAAGTCGTCGCGGGATGGACGGGGTCGAGTGCACTAAACACAACATGTGCGGTCATGGCCATCGGCAGGTCCGCCAGCGGTCGGAACGCCGCGAAATCGGTTCGTTCCAGCTCAGCCCGGGGGGTATCGACCACCGGAAGCCTGAAATGGGTATCGGCGGTCGCTCGTCCATGCCCGGGAATGTGCTTGAGCACAGGTAAAATGCCACCTTGCTCCAGCCCCTCGGTTACCGCGCGCGCGATCGCCGCGACCTTGCCCGATTCGGTTCCATAGGCCCGGTCGCCGATGACCGCGTCGGCGCCGGCCACCGGCACGTCCGCCAGCGGCAGGCAATCCACGGTAACGCCGAGTGCAGACAGATCCGCCGCGATCAGCCGCGCGCTCAGCCGCGCCGCGGCAAGGCCAAGCGTGCGATCGATATCGTAAAGCCGGCCGAACACCGCTCCCGCCGGATAGGCCGGCCAATGCGGCGGACCGAGGCGCGCCACCCGGCCGCCTTCCTGGTCGATCAGGATCGGCGCATCGGGTTCGCCGAGCTCCCCGCGCAATTCACCAACAAGCTGGGTAACTTGCGCGGGCGCCTCGATATTCCGTTTGAACAGGATGAAGCCCCAGGGCCGCTGCGCGCGGATGAACTCACGCTCGGCGGCGCTCAACTCCGTTCCGGATACGCCCGTGATGAAAGCCCGCGTGGTCATCCGGGCCGATTAGCCCGCTGCCAGCCCGGGGGTCAAGGAAACGGCCGCTAATTCCTTTGGACGACGCACTGCCCGCCGGCCGACTTCAGGTTTCCGCAGAACTGCGACGCCTCCTCGGACGTCCCGAACGGACCCACCATGGCGCGGTAGTAGACGCCCTTTTCGCCGAGGTCGGCCCGCTTGATCAACGGCGAATGCGCGCCCAGTACCGCCGGGAATTTGCCCTGCAGGGCCCGGAAGGAGGCCTGGGCGTCGGCCTCGCTGCGCTGGGAGGAGACCTGGACCGTGTAACCGCCGCCCGCCGGTGCGGGAGCCGCCTGGACCGGGTTGGTGTTGGCCACCCGCGACTGCGGCTCCGCCGCAGGAGCCGCCTGGTTCCCCTGCGGAACCAGCGACAGCGGCGCGTTGGCGCTGGCATTGGCCGAGGCTGGCGGGTTGTGCCCGGCGGTCGGCAACGGAGCAGCGGCGGTCCGCGCAGCCGGGGCCTGTTTGGCTCCGGCCGGCGGCGCCGCGCCAACCGGCAGCGTCGTACCGTCGGGCTGATCGCCCTTCACGGTCAGGGTTCTGATCTTGCGCGGCTCATTGTTGGGAATCGTGCCATTTCCCGCGCTGGACGGTGGCAGATTGCCGGGAGCAACGCTCGCCACCGACGGCGGGTTGCCGTTCTGGTTCAACGGCGGAAACACGACGCGGGGACCGGCCTTGGCGTTGACGTCAACCGGGGCTTCCTCACGCGGGACGATTTTCTCGGTGCCATCGCCCGTCGCCATGCGATCCGGCAGCTTGGCAGAGCCATCCGATGGCGCCGGCACGATCTTGGTCGGACTTGTGTCTGCCCTGATGACCGGCGGCTCGCCGGTGCGCGGCGTTCCAACATAGGTACGGTAGGCGAACGCCGCACCGGTCCCGATCACTGCCAGCGCGAGCACGATGATCACGGTGACCATCCCGCCGCGCCGCTTTTGCTCGGGCTCCTCGGCGCCGTCGTCGTAGCCGTCCCGATAGGCGTAGGCGTCATCCGCATAGGCCGGGTCATGCGGGAAGGGTTGTGCGCCGGCATCGAGCTGCCCGTACAGGGCGTCGTCATAACGCGACGGATCTGGCTCCGGCTCGTCCGCGTATTGCGGCTCCTCCTGATACTCGGGTTCGGGCGCGGGACGCGCCGCCGCATAACGCTGCAGCGGGTGTACCGAGCTCGGGTAGTCCGGCGGCGGCTCCTGCAGCGGAAGCTCCTGCCTGTTGGCGCGCTGCATCCACGGCGGCGGACCCGCTGGAGGGCTGACATCCGGCTCGGCCGGATGCTGATAGGAAGCCTCGGCCGGGCGCTGATAGTCGGCCGGGCGCTGCTGATAGGGATCGCGTGCGTTCGTGCGCGGCGGGACCTGCTGGGCGGCGCGGCCCGTGGTGCCGAAAGGATCGGTCTGACCGATCAGGCGGGCCAGTTCGGCTAAAGGATCGCTCTCGCCCCTTGCCGACGCTTGAGGATCGCCGCCGCGATCATAGTCGTTATCAGCGGGAAAAGGTCTGTCGCGATATCGATCAGCCATCGTGATGATGCGTCCCCTTCGGGAAAGTCGCCAACCCCGCCTCTACTGTGACGAACAAGCCCCTGTCAGATGTCGCCCACGGTCCCCGTATGAACGACGTTCGCCCCTGAAACTACCGCATCTCGTCCGGCGCGTGAACGCCGAGGACGGCCAAGCCCGATGCCAGAACCGAGACGACACCCTGGACCAAGGCTAGCCGCGCCTTGGTAATCTCTGCATCATTATTGATAATGAAGCGTAAATAGGGCAAATCGCGCCCCCTCGTCCACAGCCCGTGAAATTCGCTGGCAAGATCATACAGATAAAAAGCGATTCGGTGAGGCTCATGCGCTACTGAGGCCGCCTCGATCATCCGGGGGTAGAGCGCCAGCCGCCGCAGCAGGTCCAACTCGGAAGGGTCCGTCAGCCGCTCCACCGCCGCATCCCCCAGGAACGCCGAGCGGGCATCCGCCTTGTCCGGCAGGTCCGGAATCACCTCCCGGGCGTTGCGGAACACCGAGTGGCCCCTGGCGTGGCCGTATTGCACATAGAATACCGGGTTCTCACGCGACTGCTCGATCACCTTGGCGAGGTCGAAATCCAGCACCGCATCGTTCTTGCGGTAGAGCATCATGAAGCGCACGGCGTCCTTGCCGACCTCGTCGACCACCTCGCGCAAGGTGACGAAATCGCCGGAGCGTTTCGACATCTTCACCGGCTCGCTGTTGCGCAGCAGTTTTACCAGTTGCACGATCTTGACATCCAGCGTCGCCTTGCCGGCGGTCACCGCCTTGACCGCCGCCTGCATGCGCTTGATGTAGCCGCCGTGATCGGCGCCAAACACGTCGACGAGATTGGTGAAACCGCGGTCGAACTTGTTCTTGTGGTTGGCGATGTCGGAGGCGAAATAGGTATAGGAGCCGTCGGACTTCATCAGCGGACGATCGACATCGTCGCCATAGGCGGTGGCGCGAAAGAGCGTCTGGACGCGGTCCTCGTAATCCTCGACCGGTCCGCCTTTCGGCGGCGGCAGGCGGCCCTCATACACGTCGCCCCGCGAGCGCAGGAAATCGATGGTCTCGGTCACCTTGTTGTTGCCGGTCTGTGTCAGTGAACGCTCGGAAAAGAACACGTCGTGCCGGATGTTGAGGGCTGCGAGATCGCCCTTGATCTCTTCCATCATCATCGCGATCGACTTGTCGCGCACGATCGGAAGCCATTGGCATTCCGGCATCGCCAACAGCTTGTCGCCGTATTCGGCGGCCAGCGCCTGCCCGACCGGCTTCAGATAGTCGCCGGGATAAAGCCCTTCCGGAATGGCGCCGATGTTCTCGCCGAGCGCCTCGCGATACCTGAGATAGGCCGAGCGCGCGAGCACATCGACCTGCGCGCCGGCATCGTTGATGTAATATTCACGGGTGACGTCATAGCCGGCGAACGCCAGCAGGCTGCACAGCGCGTCGCCGAACACCGCGCCGCGGCAATGCCCGACATGCATCGGCCCGGTCGGATTGGCCGAGACATACTCGACATTTACCTTCTCGCCCGCGCCCATTGCGCTTCGCCCGTAGGCGTCGCCCTCGCGCAGCACGGTGCGTAGCGCGTCCGACCAGGCCTTGGGCTTGAGGGTGAGATTGATGAAGCCCGGACCGGCGACATCGACGGAGCCGATCAGATGGTCCGCCCGCAATTTGGCCGCGATGGCTTCGGCCAGATCGCGCGGTTTTGCCTTGGCTTCCTTGGCCAGCACCATCGCGGCATTGGTCGCCATATCGCCGTGCGCGGCATCGCGCGGCGGCTCGACCACGACCCGCGACAGATCGATGCCGGCGGGCCATCCGCCTTCGGCCGCGAGCACGCCGCAAACCGCGTGCACGCGCGCCAGCACGTCGGCGAAAAGGTGCGGGTGTGGAGCTTGATCGGCCATGGAGGGAAACTGACCCGGGATTGCGCCGCGCATGCGGCCTTGAGGCCGCCGCCTAACGCAAATCCGGGGTCGAGTCAAAAAGCCTTTGGTGCTCGGTCAGCGCGAAACGGTCGGTCATCCCGGCAATGAAGTTGCCAATCCGCCGGGCACGCTCGATTTCGCTGTCGCCGCCCTCCGGCGGCAGCCATTCGGCCGGCAGATCGCCGGGGGTCTCCTGGTAGCGTGCGAACAGATCGAACAGGATCTTTTCGGCCTCGCCCATCACCCGCATCACCCGCTCGTGGCGGTACATCCGTATCTTGAGGAACGACTTGATTCCGGCCTCGGCCTGCGCGACGTCAGCGGGAAACGAGATCAGCACCTCTCCAAGATGACGCACCTCCTCGGCCGATTGCGGATTTGCCGCCCGCAGGCGCCGGCGCGCCTCGGAGATGACCGCGCTGATCAGGCAGGAAATCAACTCGCGCACCAGTTCAGCGCCGCGCCTGTCGTCATCGAGCGCGGGATAGCGCCGGTCGATTTCGGCGATCATCTCTGCCGTCAGCGGCATGACCTTGAGATCGTCGACGGTGAACAGGCCTGCCCGCAGGCCGTCATCGATGTCATGGGCGTCGTAGGCTATGTCGTCGGCGATCGCGGCGACCTGCGCTTCCAGCGAGGCAAAGCTCCACAATTCCAGATCGTATTTTCCGTTATATTCGGAAATGCCAACGGGAATGCCGCGATCGCGGTAGCGCCCCGCCGCGAGACCATTTCGTTCCGTCAACGGACCGTTGTGCTTGACGATGCCCTCCAGCGATTCCCAGGTCAGGTTGAGCCCGTCGAATTGGGGATAGCGATGTTCCAGCGAGGTGACGACGCGCAGGGTCTGGGCGTTGTGGTCGAACCCGCCATGGGCCTGCAGGCAGGCGTCGAGCGCCCGCTCGCCGGCGTGACCGAACGGCGGGTGGCCGAGGTCGTGGGCGAGAGCCAGCGCTTCCGTGAGATCCTCGTCCAGACCGAGCTGCCGCGCCAGCGCGCGGGCGATCTGCGCCACCTCGAGCGAATGGGTCAGCCGGGTACGGTAGTGATCGCCTTCGTGGAACACGAACACCTGGGTCTTGTACTTGAGGCGGCGAAAGGCGGTGGAATGGATCACCCGGTCGCAATCGCGCCGGAACGGGCTTCGGGTCTTGCTCGGCGGCTCCTGGAACAGCCGTCCGCGGCTGCGGTCGGGATCGCAGGCAAAGACCGAACGGGGAGCAGCCATTCCGACGGACACGGTGTAATAGTCTCCCTTTGGGGTTTGATTCCGGCGCCCCGCGCACTTAACTAGACTTGAGCGCCGGATACCAAATAATTTGGGTATAATCGGGCTATCGGAGCGAGGTCATGACAGCAGAGGTTATCTCAACAGCCAGTGTCGTCATCAGCGAGCGGGCGGCCCGCCGGATCGGGGAAATCCTCAAGACCGAGGGCGAAGGCGCCATGTTGCGCATCAGTGTCGAGGGTGGCGGCTGCTCGGGCTTTCAATACAAATTCGATATCGAACGCGCCAAGGCCGAAGACGACATGGTGATCGCGCGCGACAGCGCCGTGGTGCTGGTCGATCCCGCCTCGGTGCCGTTTCTGGCGGGCTCCGAGGTCGATTTCGTCGACGACCTGATCGGCGCCTCGTTCCGCGTGGTCAACCCCAATGCCACCGCGTCCTGCGGCTGCGGCACCAGTTTTTCGATCTGAGAACATCGGACGCGCTTGGCCGGGCGTCTCGGCCAAGACCTCCTCGGCCCGCTAGGCTACCTGCGTGATATCCGCCTCGAACTCCCGGCGCATTTTGCGATAGGCGTCGTCGAGCTGCAAAATCGCATCCCGCAACTCGTCGGCGCTGATCTTGGCCGCTCGATGCTCGATCAGCCTGGCGATGTCAGACATTTCATCGGCGCCGAACGTTCGTGCCGCCCCCTTCAGCGCGTGCGCCTCAACCTCGATCAGTTCCCGATCGTCGCCTTCCCTGAACTCCTGGAACAATGCAAGCCGGGCTTCGGTCTCGCGCGCAAAGACCGCAAATGTCTGCCGCACGCCGTCTACACCGATCGCCTCGGCGAGTTGCGCCAGCGCGGTCCGGTCAAGCGGCCCGGATCCCGTCGAGGGGGCCGCCCGTTCCGGCGATGAATCGCCCGGCGCGCCGACCGGACCAATGGCCTGCAGCATCGCGGAAACCATCGCCTGCTTGCGCAAGGGCTTGGCAAGGAAGTCGGACATGCCGGCCTCGCGGCAGCGTTTGACGTCTTCCGGGAACGCATTCGCGGTCAGCGCAATGACTGGCAGCGTGGCGAAACGGCCGCCGCGGGCGCGGATCGCCCGTGTTGCCGCAAGCCCGTCCATCTCGGGCATCCGTATATCCATCAGGATCAGATCATAGTCGGCTTCTGATGCTGCCCTCACTGCCTGGACGCCGTCGGTCACGATCCGCGTCTCCGCGTTGAACTCCTGCAACATCTTCACGACGACCATCCGGTTG
>JBGPSI010000190.1:0-9300 GCA_041490045.1 Bradyrhizobium sp. | reverse complement strand
GCGTTCAGTTTTGAAAAGATCTCGCCGCCGGTCCGCGGCGGCCCGCTTGCTCCGATCGTCACCAAGCAACGCGGTGTCATCGTCCAGATCCTGGATCGTTTCGTCGAGGCGCGCGTGAAGCGGACCTCGCGCGCGGCGAAGAGTGTCGTCGCCCGTCGCCAGCCAACTCCGAAGGATTAGACGTTTTGTTTGACGCGTTTTCTCAACGCGAGCCGGTACCCACTTCGCTCCAAAACGCTATCGCCTTTCACCCCGCCTTGCGCAGCAAGAGGCTGCTCCAGCCCTCGATCCGGATGAGCCGTTCCAGCACCAGCCCGCGCGCGCGGTAGGCGGCGGTCACGCCTTGCGCCTGATGCGGCAGCAGGCCCGACAGAATGACCAGTGCCGATGACGCCAGATGCCGGGCCATCGGCGTTGCCATTTGCCGCAACGGATTGGCGAGGATGTTCGCCAGCACCAGGTCGAACGGCCCGCGCTGCGCGAATTCAGGCGCGGAGAACCCGGTGGCGTGGATGGTCTCCACCAGATCCCCTGACCCGTTGAGCCGCGCATTGTCATGCGCCACTTTGACCGACAGCGGATCAATGTCGCTTGCCAACACCTTGATGTGCAGGGCTTTGGCCGCCGATATCGCCAGCACGCCGGCGCCGGTGCCGAGGTCGAGCACGCGCCGCGGGCGATAAGCCTTGAGCACTTGATCGAGCAGCAGGAGGCAGCCGCGCGTCGTGCCGTGGTGACCGGTACCGAATGCCAGCGCCGCCTCGATCTCGATGCCGAGCTTGTTGGGCGGCACTTTGGCGCGGTCATGCCGGCCGTGCACCATGAAGCGCCCGGCGCGGACCGGGACCAGCTCTTCCAGCGTCGCCTTGACCCAGTCCCTGGCTTCGACGATGTCGAAGGCGATGTCGGCCGCAACCTCGCCGCCGGCGGCGAGGCCGACCAACTCGCAGATCGAGACCTGGTCCGGCGCCTCCGCAAAATGCACGGTGATGTTCCAGCGCCCGCCGGGCCCCTCGAACGCGGCGATCGCGGCCTGGCCCTCGAAAAAGCTCTCGGTCAGGAGGTCGACCACGCGCTTGGCGACAATTTCGTCGCCGATGGCAAAGCTCGCGCGGTGGGTGGAGGGGGTGAGGGTGGAGGTCATCGAGGGTCCGTGGCAGGGAAAGCAGCCGGATAAACGTTATCCTTCGCCGGATCAATGACCCGGCTTACGGCGGTGGCGGCCAGTCAATCCGGCAGGTCTTTCGCGCTGATGCTAGGCGTCGGCCGGTACCCGAAACACGCTGTCGATCAAAGCGGCTTGCGCGCCACCGTTATGCGCCAGGAATTCAGTGACGTCCCAATCGTCGAAGCCGCGATGCCCGGCAGCCTGCCATTCATGACGTACCAGCAGGCGCCTGGTTTCGGGATCGAAGACGAGCGACCACCAATCCTCGTCGGCCGGGTTGGGCCCGCGCGAGTTCCGGTAAAATTCATGCTGGAGTGCAGTCATGTTGGCTGCCGCCGTGGGATTGTTACATTATACAGGCGCCGGAGGTAGAGGGGGTAGCCTTTCAGTGCACTCGTATTTCGAACTGAAACCCACCCCCCGCGCGGGCAGTGTCCGACCCAAGGGTTGTTCACAGCGTTATACAGTCAAATATACGGAGACTATCCACAGGCTGGTGCGTCTCGACGCCCCGCGCCGTGGGCGGTATTGTTCCGGCCTGAGAGGGACGGCTCATCAGCCATGAAGAACGGGCTCTATTCCATCCACATGCATATGCTCGACGGCGTGAGGGGCCGTGACAGCGGGATCCTGATCCTGCGGGATGGCGTTTTGATCGGCGGCGGCCCCTATTTCTGGTCGGTCGGCTCCTACACGCTCGGTGACGGAACCTGGAAGGGGCAGCTCACCACCAACCAGCACACGCCCCTTGCCGACCCCTTCGTTCGTCCGCTAGCTGCAGGGCAGGAGGTCAGCAGCGGATTTTCCGGGACTTTTGCCGATGATCGGGCCGAGGCGTTCGGCACCGCCTTGGTGGGAACCCGCAGCCTCAGCTTCAGAGCGACGTTGAAGAAGCTCGCAGATGACTGAAGCAGCGGGTTTTCCGCGCGGCCATCCACCGGTTTTCCACAGCCTGTCCACAGGGTTGTCACCCGATCTTGCTGATCATCGGGAGGCGCAAACTTGCGCCATAACTCAACGAGCGAAGGCGGGCGCGACGAGGCAGTCCGGCCCCTGAAGCGCGGGCGGCAAATCCCGATCCGCCGCTATTTCCGGATCGAAAGCGCGTAGAGATAGGCCAGGATCGCGTCAACGTCCTCGTCGGAAAACTCGATCTGCGGCATCTCCCGGTGCCGGGAAACCATGCCCTCGCGCAATTCGGCCTGCAGCTCGCGCGGCGCAAATTTGGCGTAGATATTTCGCATCGGCGTGGCCGCTTTCAGCGGGCTGCTGCCGACGGCGCCGATGGCATGGCAGCGGCCGCAGTTTTCCTGCAGCAGCGCCTTGCCCCTGGTTCTGAGCTGGCCCGATGTCGCGGCGTTCGAGACGCCGGACAAACCCACAAGCAGTCCGACGACCAGGAGCCGGATCCAGCCGGAAAAAGGGGATGCCATGGTTCTCGTCTCCTGTGTCCGCATCGGCCGACTCACTTAAACAGCGCCTGGTGATCCCGCAGGATCACCTGCGCAGCGTTGTGGCCGGGCGCGCCGGTGACGCCGCCGCCGGGATGTGCGCCGCTGCCGCAATGGTAGAGGCCTTTCAGGGGCCCGCGATAATCGGCATGGCCGAGCATCGGCCGCGCCGAGAACAACTGGTTCAGCGTCAGCGCGCCGTGAAAGATGTCGCCGCCGAGCAGGCCGAACTGCCGCTCCAGATCGAGCGGCGACAGGATCTGCCGCCCGACCACGCTTGCCGCAAAGCCGGGCGCGTATTTGTCCACCGTGGCGATCATGAGATCGGCGACCTCCTCGCGATGGTCGTCCCATGATTTGCCGTCGGGCAATTGCGGCGCGACGTGCTGGCAGAATAGGCTCGCGACATGCTGGCCCTCTGGGGCGAGCGTGTCGTCGAGCGTCGAGGGGATCAGGACTTCGACGACCGGCTCGCGGCTCCAGCCGTGCGCGCGCGCGTCCAGCCAGGCGCGGTCCATGTAGCCAAGGCTGGGCGCAATGATGATGCCGGCGGAGAGATGATCGCCCGCGCCGGGCAGCGCTGTGAAGGATGGCAGGGCGCCGAGCGCCACGTTCATCCGGAAGGTGCCGGAGCCGTTGCGCCAATTCCTGATGCGATCGAGGAATGCCCGTGGCAGCGCGTCGGCCGGCACCAGCCGCGTATACAGCAGTTTCGGATTGACGCCCGAGACGACATATTTGGCGCGAACGGTCTCGCCATTGTCGAGGACGACGCCAACGGCGCGGTCGCGCTCGACGATCACCTCGCGCACGCCGGCGTCCAGTTCGATCTCGACGCCATGGCCGCCCGCGGCGCGCGCCATCGCCTGGGTGATCGCGCCCATGCCCCCGATGGCGTGACCCCAGACGCCCTTCTTGCCGTTCACCTCGCCGAAGGCATGGTGCAGCATCACATAGGCCGAGCCGGCGGCATATGGACTGGCGTAATTGCCGACGATGGCGTCGAACCCGAACAGCGCCTTGACAAGATCGCTCTCGAAGACGTCGTCCAGCATCTCGCCGGCGGAACGCGTGAACAGGTCGAGCAGCGAGCGCTGCTGCTCCAGCGTCAGCCTGCGCAGGATGTTGGCGGTGCCGGCCGCGTTGAAGGCCTCGCGGATCGCGCCGGCGCCAAAACCCTCGACCAGGTTCGGCGGCGCGCGCAGCACGAACGCGCGCAGCACGTCGGCGATCACTTCGAGTTCGCGGTTGAACGTATCGAGCTTGTCCGCGTCGCGTGTGCTGAGCTTTGCCAGGGATGTCTTGGTGCGGCCTTCGCCGGTCAAGAGATAGCTGCCGTCGGGAGCAGGGAGAAAATTCTGCGCGCGGCGCTCGACGATTTTCAGGCCGTGATCATGCAGTTTCAGGTCGGAAATGATCTTCGGGTTGAGCAGGCTGACGGTATAGGCCGCGACCGAATTGCGGAAGCCGGGGTGGAATTCCTCGGTCACCGCCGCGCCGCCGACCACCTTGCGGCGCTCGATCACCTTCGCGCGCAGGCCGGCCATCGCGAGATAGGCCGCGCAGGTGAGGCCGTTATGCCCGGCGCCGATGATGACAACATCCGTCTCTGTCATGTCCGCTTCAAGAAGTTTGATCATGTCAGTCATTCCGGGGCATCGCGCAGCGATGAACCCGGAATCTCGAAATCGAAGGTCGCAAGGCAACGTCGGGATTCCGGGTGCCTGCCTTCGGCAGGCCCCGGAATGACGCTTTCATGTCTTCCGACTCTTCCTTAGCGAAGATGGTTGTATCAGCCCAGTGCGAAGTGACGATCCCCCTTCTGCGTCCCGCATTGCCCGTCGCGTCGGCATATGCTCCATTGCCCGCCCCGGCGCGCGCCTCGCCGGAATCCCGGCGCCCGCCGGGGTCATGCCGGAGTTTTCATGGCTTCACCTGATCCGTCCGTCGTCACGGACCAGCCTGGCGCGAGCCGAGACCGGCTGGTGCTGACCGTCTATACCGCCGCGATCTTCGTCAGCGCGCTGCTGCTGTTCTCGGTGCAGCCCTTGTTCACCAAGATGGTGCTGCCGCGGCTCGGCGGCTCGCCGGCAGTATGGTCGGTGGCGATGGTGTTCTTCCAGTCGCTGCTGCTCGCCGGCTATGCCTATGCGCATTATCTGACGCAAATCCGCAGCCGCTGGCTTCCGGCGGCGATCCATCTCGTGCTCTTGGTGATCGCGCTGCTGTCGCTGCCGCTGTCGATCGCGAGCGGGTGGGGCGAACCGCCGACCTCGGGCTATGCGTTCTGGCTGCTGGGCCTGTTCGCGGTCTCGATCGGGCTGCCGTTCTTTGCGCTGGCCGCCAACAATCCGCTGCTGCAGGCCTGGTTCTTCCGCACCGGCCATCCCGACGGTCCAGACCCCTATTTCCTCTATGCCTCCTCAAACGTCGGCAGCTTCCTGGCGCTGTTGTCCTATCCGGTGCTGCTGGAGCCGATGTTCACGCTGCGCACGCAGAACCTGATCTGGACCGGCGGCTACGGCCTGCTGATCGTGCTGATCGCCGCCTGCGCCGTGTTGCTGCTACGCTCACCGGTAATGGCTGTGGCCAATGCGGCCGCGGAAGCAGCCGACACGCCGCCGCCGCCATGGACCTTGCGCGCGCGCTGGATTTTCCTCGCCGCGGTGCCGTCGGGTCTGTTGATCGCCGTCACCGCGCATATCTCCACCGACGTCGCGGCGGCGCCATTATTGTGGGTGCTGCCGCTGTCGCTGTATCTCCTGACCTGGGTGCTGGTGTTCCAGTCGCGCCCGCTGCTGCCGCACAAATGGATGTTGCGGCTGCAGCCGCTGGCGATCACGGGCGTGATCGTGCTGCTCGCGGTCGGCGGCGAGCAGAACCTGTTGCTGACGCTGGGCGGCCATCAGCTTTGTTTCTTCGTGATCGCGATGGCCTGCCATGGCGAGCTGGCGCGCACCCGCCCGGCGGCGAAATATCTCACCGGCTTCTACGTCGCGCTGTCGTTCGGGGGCATGATCGGCGGCCTGTTCGCCGGCTTGATCGCGCCGTTCGCGTTTTCATGGGTGGCGGAATACCCGATCCTGCTGGCCTTGGCCGCGCTATGCCGCCCACCCGGCGGCGCGGAGCGGTTTCCGCGCTGGAGCGCCTGGTACTGGCCCTTCCTCGCCGTGCTGGCGGTGGCCCTGATCGCGCCGTCCTGGTCCGACGGCAAGGTCATGCATTGGCTCGACGACAACAGGGTCTGGATGATCGGCGCGGTCGGCGTGCTCTCGGCCTTGCTCGCGCTCGGCCTGAACGCCAACCGCGCCAAGATCTTCGGCTCCGTGGTGATGGCGCTGGTGCTGATCCGGGCCTATCCGGCCGACGACGGGCGGGTGGAAACCGTGCGCAGCTTCTTCGGCGTCCACAAGATCGTGGTGACGCCGCAAGGCCAGTACCATGTGCTGATGCACGGCACGACCATCCACGGCGCGCAGAAATTCCTGAACGACGACGGCACGCCGGTCACCGGCCGCCCCGAACCGATCACCTATTACCAAAAGGACGGCGGCATCGGGCAGGCGATCGCGGCGGTGCGCGCGCGCAAGGGCGCGCCGCTGCGCGTCGCGGTGATCGGGCTGGGCGCGGGAACGCTCACCTGCGCCTCCGAACCCGGTGAGACCTGGAAGTTCTTCGAGATCGATCAGACCATGGTCGATACCGCGCGCGATCCCAAATACTTCACCTACATCCGGGATTGCGAACCGGACCTGAAGCCCGTGATCGGCGATGCGCGGCTGACCTTCGCCCGCGAGCCGGACGGCGTCTACGACCTGATCATCGTCGATGCCTATTCGTCGGACGCGATCCCGATTCATCTCGCGACCGAAGAGGCGATGGCGATCTACAAGCACAAGCTGGCGCCGCAAGGCGCGGTTGTGATGCACGTTTCCAACCGGCACCTGGAGCTGGCCAGCGTCATCGTCGGCATTGCGGACGCCAACGATCTCAAGAGCTGGGTCTACAGCGAGGATTCCAACCGCGATAACGAGTATATCTTCGCAACCTCGGTGGTGGTCTGCGCGCGCGAGGAGGCCGACGTCGGAAAGCTCGCATCGTCGGACGTGTGGGCCCTGACCGAAGCCGACGAGAACCAGCGGGTCTGGACCGACGATTATTCCAACGTGCTCGGCGCGGTCTACCGGCGGCTGCGCGACGGCGAACAATAGGGCCTGGGATTGGGGGAAATTCGATGCACGATAAAGTCGATGTACTGATTATCGGGTCCGGCGCATCGGGCGCGGCGGTGGCGTGGAGTCTCGCCGACACCAGGATGCGGATCCTCTGCCTCGAGCAGGGCGACTGGGTGAAGTCATCCGATTATCCGAGCAATGGCCGCGACTGGGAGGCGCGTCTGTTCAGCGATTTCGCCATCAATCCGAACCGCCGTGCCCGGCCGACCGACTATCCGATCAACGACGCCAACTCGCCGATCAAGGTGGTCAATTTCAACGGCGTCGGCGGCAGCACCATTATGTACACCGCGCATTTTCCCCGCCTGCATCCTTCCGATTTCAAGGTGCGCACGCTCGATGGCGTCGCCGACGACTGGCCGATCGACTACGCGACGCTGGAGCCCTACTTCGCCGAGAACGACCGCATGATGGGCGTTTCGGGCCTTGCCGGCGATCCCGCCTATCCGCCGAAGCAGCCGCCGATGCCGCCATTGCCGCTCGGCAAATCGGGCACGCGTTTCGGCAAGGCGATGAACCAGCTCGGCTGGCACTGGTGGCCGTCCGACACCACCATCGCCACCACCGATTATGAGGGCCGCGCACGCTGCATCAATCTCGGCCATTGCACGCCGGGTTGCGCGCAAGGCGCCAAGGCCTCGACCGACATTACCTATTGGCCGCTGGCGATCCGTGCCGGCGTCGAACTGCGCACGATGTGCCGGGTGCGCGAAATCACCGTCGACGAGCACGGCATGGCCTCGGGCGCGATCTATTACGACGCCGACGGCAACGAGCATTTCCAGCCCGCCGAAGTCGTGATCCTCGCCTGCAACGGCGTCGGCACGCCGCGGCTGATGCTGAATTCGGTGTCGGCCAAATTCCCCAACGGCATCGCCAATTCGTCGGGGCTGGTCGGCAAGAACCTGATGTTTCACCCCTACGCGCTGACTTACGGCTATGTCGACGAGCCGCTCGACGGCAATCACGGCCCGCCGCTCTGCCTGTGGAGCCAGGAATTCTACGAGACCGACGCGAGCCGCGATTTCGTGCGCGGCTATACCTTCCAGTTCGGCCGCGGCGTCGGCGCGATCATGAAGGCGATCGTCAGCGCCAATGCGGGGCGGCTGCCCTGGGGCGAGGACCATCACGCAGCCTACCGCAAACTCGTCAACCGCCGCATCGGGCTTTCGGCGATCTGCGAGGACCTTCCCGAGGAGCACAACCGCGTCACGCTCGATCCCGTGCTGAAGGATTCCAGCGGCATTCCTGCCCCGAAACTCGACTACACCATCAGCGCCAACAGCCAGAAGATGATGAGCCACGGCATCGCGCGGGCGAAGCAAGTGCTGACCGCCGCCGGTGCCTCCAATATCTGCGTTGAGAGCCCGATCCTGAACGGCGGCTGGCATCTGCTCGGTACCGCGCGGATGGGCATCGACCCCGAACGTTCGGTGGTGAACGAATGGGGCCGCTGCCATGACGTAAAGAACCTGTTCATCGTCGACGGCAGCATCTGGGTGACGTCGGGCGGCGTCAACCCGACCTCGACCATCCAGGCGCTGGCGCTCTACATCGCCGACAGCATCAAGCAGCGCCTCGCCAATCTGTTCGACTGAGAACAATCGATATGAAAAACCATGACCTCACCGCCGAACAAATCCGCGACTTCCGCGCACTGGCCGGCACGATCATCTCGGCGAGCGCCACCTATGGCGTGCCCGGCGCGGATGAGGAACGCATCTTCAACGACATCCTGCGCAGCCTGGAGCGCGACCGTGACGATATCTGCCAGGCGCTGACGCATCTCGCCCGGCTGGCCGGCGGCGCCTTCGCCGACCTCGACCCGGCGCGCCGGGCCGAGGTGGCCGCGACGTTTCGTGAGAGCGGCGGAGCGCCGCTGGCGGCGCTCGTTCGTGTCGTGCTGCTTTGCTATTACCGGGACGACCGGGTGATGCAGTCGCTCGGCCTTGAGCCGCGACCGCCGTTCCCCAGGGGGCACGTGGTGGAGCAGGGCGATTGGTCGCTGCTCGATCCCGTCCGGGCGCGTCCGCCGATGTATCGGGCGGTCGACTAAGAGGGTCGCGAGATGCCGGGGGCGGTGCCCGATGCGGGTCCCGAGGCCCGGATGAAACGGCCAGCGCGTCAGTCCTGATAGGTGAATAGTCCGCGCGGCTGGTAGTATGGCCGCGGCGCATAGACCTGCGGCGCGCCATATTGCGGCGCGTTGCCGTAGTACGGCTGCGGCTGCGGATAGGCCTGCGCGTCGTAGAGACGCCGGCTGGAGCGCGGCGCCGGATAACGCGCGCCGTCCTGGCTGCCGTCGGCCGGATAGATGTAGCCGTCGTCCGGTCGCTCCTGCGGATACTGGGCCTGTGCCGGCTGCCGCGGCGTCAGCACGACGGGATCGCCAGCGGCGTTGTAATATTGCTGGGTGTCGGCATCGGCCGGCTCGCGGCGCGCGACG
>JBGPSI010000189.1:0-9328 GCA_041490045.1 Bradyrhizobium sp. | reverse complement strand
CGGCGATATCGGGTTTGCCGCGAAAGACCGACGACATGGCGGTTCCCACCACGAGATCGCCGCTGTCCACGAGCAAGAGCTGTTTGACCTCTTTCCTGATCTTCGCGACGAGCGCGGCGCGCCGGGCCACGCCGCCCAGTCCCTTGAACGGGCCGCTCTCGATCGCGGTGGCTCGACGCAATCGCCATAATAGGCTTGCCAGTCTTAGAACGAGTTCTCGCTCGACAGCCGACTGTGCATCATAGTCCGCCGTGACGGACATCTCGAAAGCCGCGTAATCCTCGGCATCTTCCAGCGCATCGATCACCGTTTCGGCGGTGAGCCCGTGACGGACGGCATTTAGCCGCGACCTTCGCTTGCCGTCGTCGGTCACAGGTCCGGTGCTGAGCCGCGCGTTGCGGCGGTTGGCCTCGATTTGCCGGGAGGATGTCATTCTGCGCGTTTCGCGGGATCGTGAGCACGGATTTCAGCGCATCGTGAGCAACGATTTCAGAGCATCGTGAGCAGCGATTTCAGGCGATCGTGAGCACCTTTTGCCGGTGCCGGACGCTTCGGCCGACAACTCAACCGGGCTACGGGTTTCTCATTCAACCAATGAGGAAGCCTGATGCCTACCCAGAGATTGTCGATGCGCCGGATACGAGAAGTTCTACGTTTGAGGCACCAGGGCCTGACCGAGCGCGTCATCGCGCGGACGTTGGGAGTGAGCAATGGGGTCGTGCATGGCTACGTGCGTCGCGCCCGCCTTGCGGGGCTGACCTGGCCGCTGCCGGAGGGTCTGGACGACGAGAGCCTGGAACTGTTGCTGTTCCCGGCGCCGACGGCAGCCTCGCAAAGCGACCGACGCCCGTCACCGGATTGGGCTTATGTCGAGAAGGAGCTGCGGCGCCGCAGCGTGACTCGCCTGCTATTGTGGGAAGAGTATCGCGCCGCCAATCCGGACGGCTTTGGCTATACCTGGTTTTGCACGACCTTCGAGGCCTGGAAGCAGCGGGCGCGGCCGAGCATGCGCCAGACCCACGTCGGCGGGGAGAAGGTGTTCGTCGATTTCGCCGGCGATACCATCGACATTTTCGATCCTATCACCGGCGAAGTGCGCGCCATGAAGCTGTTCGTCGCGGCGATGGGGGCCTCGAACTACACCTACGCCGAGGCCTGCCCGAGCGAGAGCCTTTCCGACTGGATCGGCGTGCATGCCAGCCTGTTCCGATATCTCGGTGGCGTGCCGAAGTTCGTGGTCTGCGATAATCTCAAGGCCGCCGTGACCAACCCCGATCGTTACGATCCCGGCATCAACCGAACCTATGCCGAGATGGCCGGCCATTACGGCACGGCGATCCTGGCGGCGAGGCCGAGGCGGCCAAAGGACAAGGCCAAGGTTGAGGTCGCCGTCCAGATCGCGCAGCGCTGGATCCTGGCCCGCCTGCGCAACCAGCGTTTCTTTTCCCTGGCGGAACTAAATACCGCTATCCGCGGTCTCGTCGTCGAACTCAACGCCCGCCAGATGCGGAGTTTCGGCTCCAGCCGCGCCGAACTGTTCGCCGAGATCGATCGTCCCAAGCTGGGAGAACTGCCGGACCAGCCCTACGTCTTTGCGCGCTGGAAGCGTTGCCGCGTCGCCCCTGACTACCACGTCGAGATCGACGGCCATTGGTATTCCACCCCTTACCGCCTGATCCGTGAACTCGTCGATGTCCGCATCGCCGACAAGACCCTCGAGGTCTTCCACAAGGGACAGAGGATCGCCAGCCACGCCCGTGCGCCCAACCGGCGCGGCCACACCACCATTGCCGATCACATGCCGAGCGCCCATCGCCGCTACGGCAAATGGACCCCGGGAGGGCTGATCGCCGCCGGCGAGAAGATCGGTCCATCGACCGCGGCGTTCTTTCAGGTCGTCATCGAGGCCCGGCCGCACCCCGAGCAAGGCTTTCGCACCTGCCTCGGCATTCTTTCGCTGACCAGGAGCTACGACAACGCGCGCGTCGACGCCGCCTGCCGACGCGGCATTCTGATCAAGGCTCGCTCGGTTACCTCGATCCGTTCGATCCTCAAGAACGGCCTTGATCGCGCTTTTCTTGACGAGACGTCCGACCACCAGCCCCTGCGCCACGGCAACATCCGCGGTCAGGGCTATTTCCACTGAACCACGGAGCTCTCAATGCTGACACATCCCACCCATGAACGGCTGATTACGCTTGGCTTGACCGGAATGGCCAAAGCCCTCGAAGAGCAGCGACGATCACCGGATCTCGACGCCCTGTCGTTCGAGGAGCGCGTCGGATTGCTGGTCGATCGCGAAGCCGCCGAGCGCGACACCAAACGTCTCACGACCCGTCTCAAGTTCGCCGCGCTGCGCCAGAGCGCATGCGTGGAGGACGTTGATTTGCGCACGCCACGCGGTATCGATCGTGCCGTCTTCGCCAGACTTGTCGGCGGGGAATGGATCGCCCGCAACGAGAACCTGCTCATTACCGGAGCAACCGGGCTCGGCAAGAGCTGGATTGCCTGCGCCCTCGGCCACAAGGCCTGCCGCGATAATCGTTCGGTCCAGTATCACCGCGTTCCGCGCCTGTTCGAGGCGCTCGCCCTGGCTCGCGGCGACGGCCGATATGGCCGACTGCTCAAAACCATCGGCCGCGTTCAACTCCTGATCCTCGATGATTGGGGCCTGTCAGTTCTAAATCCGCCCGAACGGCGCGACCTTCTGGAGATCCTTGATGATCGCCACGGTCGCGCCTCCACCATCGTCACCAGCCAGGTCCCTGTCGAACATTGGCACGATGTTATCGGCGACCCAACCCTCGGCGACGCCATCCTGGATCGCCTCGTTCACAACGCTCACCGCCTGCAACTCACCGGAGAAAGCATGCGAAAGCAGAGCGCCCGCAATCAAACTCTTGACGCCAACACAAACCCCTGAACCAATCACCATGTCGGTTAAAGCGGCTGCTCACCATCGCGCGAAACAGCTGCTCACCATCGTGTGAAATCGCCGCTCACCATCAGCGAAATGCGCACAACGAGCTGCCAAAAGGGGGCGCCTGCCGCCAGAAAGCGTGCTAGAGTAGCTACAAAAATTCGGTAGCCAAATCTGCGTCGGTTCGATTTACTGTTCGGACTAAAAGAGAACGGGCACCTACGAGCTGCGCCATCCGCCTCTATTTATTCCGACGAACTCTGGGCCTTGGGATTGACTTACGTCAAGCGCGGGCGGGGTCGGCGTTGCTGTTGGGGCAGCGGTGGCTGCGCCTGTTGTCGTCGTTCCCGCGTGTGCTCAGGTTGTGAACGTCTACGGACAAATCACCACCGTATGCCGCTAGCAGATCGACGCTGAACGCTGCACTTCCGGCGCTTGGAGCAATGTTCATGATTTCGATAAGAATGCCGCTCTGGCTTCGCGTCGTGTCCCTTGTTGGCGTCGTCGTTCTTGTGACCGGTGCAGGATTGTACGCTTACCGGTATTATACCCGTCCCGTAACGCTAACCTTGGCCGTCGGCTCTGTTGACGGAGAGGCGGCCAAGGCAATGTCGGCCATTGCGAGCGAGCTGGTTTCGATTAATGCGTCGGTGCGATTGAATATTATTGATACCGGCACCGCGGTTGAGGCCGCCAAGCAATTTGCGGCGGGGAAAGTAGACCTCGCGGTTGTTCGCGGTGATGTCGGCGACCTGTCACAGGCGCAGGCCATCGTCGTTTTGAGCCATGTCATCGCACTTATCGTCGCGCCGTCCGGGTCGACCATTGACAGCGTGGAAAAACTAAAGGGACGCCGGGTCGGCGTCATTGGGGGGGAGGCAAATAACAAGGTTGTCGATGTCCTGAGCAAGGCATACGGCCTGGACCGCGCGAGAGTGTTTAGCGATATCGCTGTGTCGGATGCCAGGAAAGCTGTGCAATCTAAAGAGGTCAATGCGCTGCTTGTTGTGATTCCCTTGGCTGAAAAATATTTGTCGCTCGTGCGCGGCTTCTTTCAACAGGGCCCGAAAGCGTTACCCGTCCTGATCCCCATCGATTCGGCGGCGGCGATCGCGCAAACTGAGCGGGCTTATGAAAGCTTCGATGTGCCAAAAGGCACGCTGCACGCGGCCCCTCCTGTCCCAGACGATGATTTGACGACCTTGAGGACGTCACTCTATCTGGTTGCGAAAAAGAAGCTCAGCTCTGACTTGATAGCGAACTTTACTCAGACACTCATGAAGGTGCGAAGAGACCTTCTGCGTGAGGAGCCACTCTTTGCGCAGATCACCGCGCCTAGCACTGACGCTGATGCCTACCTTCCCCTGCACCCTGGAGCGGCTGCCTTCTACAACGGCACGCAACAGAGCTTCATGGATGAGTATGGCAACTACATCTATTTGGGCCCGATGATCCTGGGCGGTATCGCCTCGGTTCTCGCCGCCGCCTGGAAATTTCTGGGGATCGGGCAGCCGGAAACCATAGAAGGCCCGCTGGATACGCTTTATGGCTTGGCACGTCGGATACGAAGCGCCGGCAATGAGACAGAGCTGTCAGACATCGAAGACAGGATTGACGGCATTCTTAGAGAGCAGCGTGCCTTGGCCGCAAGTGGCGATGAAACAGCGGTAGATGGCGTGATTTTGAATGTAGCGGCTCATCGGCTGGAAAATCTGGTTCACGATCGCCGGGCGGTGCTTGAGAAGGGTCCTTCAGCAGTTTCCTCGACAGAGGTACATGTCAGTCGCAAAGAAGCTTGAGGCGCCTTCTTTAAAGGGGAGAGCACCTTGTTCCACGGGTGCGCCATGGCGGCGGCGCTGACGGCGTAAAATCCGCCGAGACTCTAATCGCCACTGGGTGAAACTTCAGCGGCAGGTCACGATCAGCAAACCAAAAACAAACTTCCTCTCTCTTGAGTATCAACGCACCAGCGCTGTCGCGGGGTTGATGCTAGCCAGCTTTGGGGCGGGGAAGACGTCCAATGCCGCCATCTGCATGATGGTACGGGGAGGGTGCATGTCGCGGCGATTAATGGCGGATTGCATTGCTGACGCTGTGCCAGACTTGATCCTTCATGGCAATCAGCGGTGGTGGCGGCAGCGTCAGCGGTGGCTCCGTTCGCTTGACGCCATCAACGACGAGAGTAGCGACGTCGATTTCACCATCTGTGTAGTAAGGATCGCCTTCGCCATTTCGGCCGAGCAACGTCGGGCCCGTTCCCGAAATCTGGAAGAAAGTGTTGACCATTCCCGCTTCGCGCAAATCGTGCATCAGCAGGTCGCGCTCGGCGTCGATGTCGGGCCCGATGTGATGGGTGATTTGCCCCGTGTCGTGGCTCAAGCCCACGCCATGGTCGAACGTAACTGAACCGAGCCAGACCGGACGGCCGTCAGTTCCCTTTTCAAGCACCAGCCAAAAACGGACATGATGTCGCTTGTCTGCGCTCCTGCCGTCGGGCTTTTCGAAAGCGAGCTGTTCTTTTTTACCTTCATAGTAGAGCGGGCTGACGGGCGCATCGTGGTATGGCCGGTCAAGCACAACGCTGCCGACGATCTCGATACTGGAACGCAATGTGATGGGGTCGGCCGGAAACCAGCCCGCCGCGTGTATGGCACGGAGAATATCTTCCTTGCTCCCGACGAGTCCGACGTTGAGCGCATCGCCAGGAATGCCGCTGCCCGTGCGCGTCACCATGGGCAGGGAAGCCAAGCCGGGCTCGTGTTCGTGGTGGCTCCACAGAGCAGGCAGAATAACATAGGCCGCCGCAAGGTAGACCATGAGCACGCCCACGAGAATTACCAGCCATCGCCGGCTGCCTTCGATTTGTCTCATTATTTTGCGTCCCGCCAGCCTCTCTGTCCGATTCCTTGTAAATGTGGTGTTCACTACCCGGCGGCAAATTGTCGATTCAGATCAATGATATACAAGCAACGCTGGATCGTATTAGTTGGAATTCTACCGCAATCGCAATCACGGATTTTGCCGAATTCGCATAGTCGGCAATAGCCGGATTTGGGTACGATGCCGTTCAGGAAGTAAGGGGCAAACTCATTAACGTGCCGCAACCGCTGGCGCCAGGTTTGCCGGCCCTGAGGATATCGACCCGACGATTCGGCCTTCAGAATGATGATTTGATCTGCAATGCTTTCCAATTACTGATGATTGAGCGTACCAATTACTGATGATTGAGCGTAGCTGAGAGCTCCTCTCGCCGAGCTTATTCGTGGTCCACCCGAGTACCTTTCAAGATTAACGAGCCGTAAAAGATCAAGCATGAGCCCATTGTTGACGTCTTTGATTGCGTTCGCAATCATCTTCGCGGGTGCATTTCTCGGCATGTTCATGCGGAAAAAATTGCCTGGGCACCATCTGAGTGGGGATACAAAGGATGTCGTCAGGCTGGGCACCGGACTGATCGGCACCATCGCGGCTCTCGTCCTCGGTTTGCTAATCTCTTCTGCAAACAGCACGTATCAAACCCAAAGTACGGAGGTCGAGCAGCTGACGGCTAACGTTGTGCTACTCGACCGAACGCTCGCGCTCTATGGCCCTGAAACGAATAACATCCGTGCGATTCTGCGGAAAAGTGTTGTCATTTTGGCCAATCGAATTTGGCACGATGACGGTTCGAACGATGCTCGTAAGGTCGCGCCGTTCGTTGAAAGCACCTCGGCCGAATTGCTTTACCAAGAAATTTTGAAGTTGGCACCACTGAACGAAAGTCAGCGCCTGCTCCAGAGCCGAGCAATTGAAGCGGTTACAGACTTGGGAAAGGCGCGCTTGTTGCTGTTTGCAAAAGCGGGCGGATCAATCCCGACGCCGTTCCTAGTGGTATTGATTTTCTGGCTGACAATCATTTTCATGAGCTTTAGCCTGTTTGCGGACATGAACGCGACAACGATCACTGCGCTCTGCATTTTCGCGCTATCCGCTTCCGCCTCGCTCTTTCTAATTCTCGAATTGAGCCAGCCATTCACGGGCCTGATGATGATTCCCGGCGACTCGCTGCGCAATGCGCTTACGCCGCTGCGCTCCTGAAAGTTTTTCAGGATCTGGAGCGATTTTGGGCGGGGAGGCCAATCAATCCAAGCTGATCGATTTAGAATCGCTCATTTGCTGGCCATCGCGAAGACGCTGCTTGACCATTCCAACAACGGATGTGACGTCCTCAAGGCTCGGTCATGCGCGTTATGACGGCGGTTTAGATTTGAGCGCGGCAGGTTCGGCTTCATGGCGTCGTTTCCGTGACCTGAGGACGAGCTGCCAGGCGGATCCCTTCTGCATCAAATATCCAACGAAAGCGGCTGCATCAGTTGGTCATAAAAGCCGTGGAAGGGAAGCTGCCCCAACCCAACAATCGTCGCCAACGACGCCGCCGACTGATCTTAAAAAAGGTGAGCGGCCCTGTTCGCGGGCCGCTCGTCATTTTTGATCTTTCGCGCAGGAAGCCTCCCGGCAGGCGACCTGAACGCAAGTCACCTGCCGTTAAGATTCAGCGCCACTAGTTGCTCGGACCCTTGGCAGCCGATTCTGCCTGTTCCATCTTTTTCGCCATCTCCGCTTTGATCGCATCGAGATTGAAGCTCGCGCCCCGCTGCATCGGCGGGTAATCGATGAAAGTCTGGATTGCCTTCCCCATTACCTGCTGAACGAACACGAAGCGCCAGAATTGATACTTGAACCAATCAAAATACTGCTGCGCTCCTTCCTTCGTCCCGTTGTTTGGCCAACCCGTGCGCTCGAACGGGTCCAGTCGCAGGTTGGTGATGTAAGGCACGTCGGGTTTGGTTTTTTCGCCTAACCAACCAGCGGGCTGATCGATGAAGCGGAATTTATAGTCGTCAATGCGCACCGCGCCGACCGTGCTTTCACCGAGGTAGAAAATCTCGTGACGCGCGGAAGGCCCTTTGCCGGTGATCGCATCCAACTGGTTGTATCCATCCAGATGGTTCTTGTAGGTTCGACCGCCGATCTCCTTGCCCTTGAGCAATTCATCGACGATGTTCGGATTACCGGCCGCGGCCACGAATGTCGGCAGCCAGTCAAGGCCGGAGAAGATTCCATTCTGCACCGTGTCCGCAGGGACCTTGCCCGGCCAACGGATCATGGCCGGCACGCGGAAGCCGCCCTCGAGGACTGTTCCTTTGGATTGCGCGAACGGTGTCTGACCGCCATCGGGCCAGGTAAAGACTTCGGTGCCGTTGTCGGTGGTGAAGACGACGATGGTGTTGTCGTCCACGCCGATGTCCTTGAGCTTCTTCATCACTAGGCCGACGTCGTCATCGAGCTGGGCCATGCCGGCTTCCTCTTCCGACCAGCCGTTCTCCGCGTTGCGCAGCGCTTCATACTTCGGGGAGAGGTGCGTGACGATGTGCATGCGCGTCGGGTTGAGCCAGACGAAGAACGGCTTGTTGTCCTTCTTGGCTTTGTCCATGAAATTGATGGCGAGGTCACGAATCTCGTCGTCCACTGTTTCCATGCGCTTGGGATACAGCGGACCGGCGTCCTCGATTCTTTGCATGCCGATCTTGCCCCAGCGCGGCATTTCGGTGGCATCATCTTTGTCAGTGGCCCAGCTGTGGACCATGTTACGCGGGCCGACGACATTCAAAAGGTTCTGCGGATAGTTGGGATGCGCGGGATCTTCCATCGCATCGAGGTGATACAGATAGCCGAAGAATTCATCGAAGCCATGGACGGTCGGCAGGAACTCGTTCTTATCGCCAAGGTGGTTCTTGCCGAACTGGCCGGTAGCGTAGCCCATCGATTTCAAAACCGTCGCAATGGTCACCGCCTCCGCCGGTAGGCCGACCGACGCGCCAGCTTGGCCGACCGTGGTCATGCCGGTGCGGATCGGGAGTTCTCCGGTGATGAAGTTCGCGCGACCTGCCGTGCAGCTGGCCTCGGCGTAATAGTCCGTAAACAACATGCCTTCTTTGGCGATCTTGTCGAGGTTCGGCGTCTTGCCCGCCATCATGCCGCGATGATATGCGCCGATGTTCCACATTCCGATGTCGTCACCCATGATGACGACGATGTTTGGCTTCGATTGTTGTGCAACGACTGGGCCGCAGGCTACCGTCGCAGTGACGAAACAAGCAGCTAACAGTGCAAGCGTTCTTCTTGGCTTCATAGGCTCTTCCTCCTCATGACAACTGCATTATTTTCCATAACCTCAAGGCTCGCATTTGCGTGCTCGGTTAGGTCGCCGTAAATCAAAGTTTGCAGAACGCGCGAAGCATTTTGAGATCGCACAAAACAACTCTAGCGATCGGAGCCTGGCTATCAAATCCCAGATCAGGGCTTCTTTCGAGCCCTAATTTGTATCAAAAAGCTTGATGTGTATCAATAATCCACGGAAGATGTTGT
>JBGPSI010000188.1:0-9461 GCA_041490045.1 Bradyrhizobium sp. | reverse complement strand
CATTTTTTTGAGCGCACATGATCTCAATTGGGACACCAAAATCTTCAATTTGGAACATGAATATTTTTTAACAAACAGAAACACGTCGCGAAGCCATGCACGACCGGCCCTCACCTTCCCTCCCACGGGGCGGCGGACGGAGTGTGTTTGCCTGTACGGCTTTGAGTTTTGTATCCGCGTTTGCGTAACCGAGTTTCTGTGCCATGTACCTTGCGTTCTCAGAGATGGCTGCGCGCTCCGAAATTTCCCCCGCCCGTTGGCGAAGGCCGTTTCTGATCTGGATGGATGGTATCGAAGCGGGGTGGGCCATTCCGCTTCTGCTGATTGGATTTGTCGCGGTCTGGATGGCCTTTCTGGTCATCGCCTATCTCGGCGGCGATCTGCATCCCGATGTCTTGGAAACGTGGACGCTCGGGCGCAGCCTTGAATGGGGCTATGCCAAGCATCCCCCCTTGATGGGATGGGCCGCGCGCGCATGGACGTCGGTCTTTCCGCTCACCAACTGGTCGTTTCAATTGCTGGCGTTGACCACTTCGGCGATCGCGCTGTGGGCCGTCGATCTGATCACGCGCCGCTTCGCAAGGGGCGACAAGAGAATTATCGTGCTGCTGCTGCTCATGCTGCTGCCGGCCTACCAGTTTCACGCCCAGCGGTTCAATGCCAACGTCGTTCTTTTGCCCGCCTGGCCGATCGCGACCTATTGCTTCCTGCGGTCGTTCGAAAGCCGCGAAGTCGGATGGGCCGTTGCGGCCGGCGCAACCGCTGCGCTCGCGATGCTGGGGAAATACTATTCGGTGTTTCTCATCGCGAGCTTCCTTGGCGCGGCAATCTGTCATCCGCAGCGGCGCGCTTATTTCGGTTCGTTGGCTCCCTGGATTTCCACGGTCACGGGATTGGCCGCGCTCACACCGCATATGGTTTGGCTGGCGACGACCGGTGCGCAGCCGTTCGCTTATGCGCTTGAACGCCATGCCGGCAAGGCCCATGTCCCCCTGCTGGTCGAACCGCTGATCTTCCTTTCCGGCGTGGCGCTCGTGCTGGTGATACCGGCGGTGGCATGGGCCCTGATCGCGGGAAGCCGTCTCAAGACCTTTCCGCAGGATTTTCGGGCCATGAATCCGGGCCTGTTGCTGCTGTTTTTCGTCAGCGTCGGGACGCTCGTCCTGCCGCCGATCGCTGCGGCGGGGCTCGACGCCGACTTGCCGCCGATCTGGGCGATGCAGGGTCTCTTTCTTTTTGCCATTCTGATCGTCTGCGGCGCAAGCTATCCGATCGAGCGCTTTTATTCAGTCAACCTGGCGGCTCTTGTCATCGGCATTGGGGTGCTGGCCGTCGTCGTGGTGGCGCCGGTTCATGCCTTCTATCGGAATTTCCATCCATTGAACGAGGGGCGCAATTTCTATCAGCAGGCCGCGATGGAATTGACCCGGCAATGGCACAGATATTCCGATGCGGCGCTTCCGGCCGTCGGCGGCGACGAGGGCCTGGCCTTTGCCACGGCGTTCTACAGCGCCGACCATCCCTTGTATGAGGTGCGGCTTGTGCACCCGAATGCCGAAAAATTACCGCGCGAGGTGACGTTCGAGCGGGGATGGGCGGCGCTGTGCTATGGCGGCGACACGCACTGTATCGCCTCGATGGAACGGACCGCGGCACGCGCTTCCCGGTATGTCAGATCCGACTTCGTCCTGGAGTCGACGCTGCTGGGTCAACCCGGCGCGACGCAGGGTTTTGCGGCCGTCATCGTGCCGCCTTCCAGCGGGGAGGACGACGTGCCTCCGACGGGCATGGCAGAAGATCTCAGCGCCCTTCGCCAGGGGCCCCCGCCATCGTACTGAAGGGGGGGATGACAAGTGCGGCCGACGCGCTACTCCGCCGCCGGCGAATGGACGATGGTCGGCGGCTTCGGGGGATCGCGGCGATCGCCGGAGTGATCCGGCTTCGCCTCATCGCTCTCGCCGTGTGAGACCACCAGCTTCCTGCCAAAGCGCCAGGACAGCGTGCCGATGTCGTCCATCAGCATGAACATCGCCGGCACGAATACCAGCGACAGTACGGTCGAGAAAATGAGACCGCCGATCACGGCGAGCGCCATCGGCGACCGGAATTCGCCGCCGGCGCCGAACGCCAGCGCGGAGGGCATCATGCCGGCGGCCATCGCGATCGTGGTCATGACGATCGGGCGCGCGCGCTTCATGCCGGCGTCGATGATCGCCTCGTGGCGCGGCTTGCCTTCCCGCATCGATTCGACCGCGAACTCCACCAGCATGATGGCGTTCTTGGTGACGATGCCCATCAGCATCAGGATGCCGATCCATACCGGCGTCGTCAGCTGCTTGCCGGTCACCAGCAGCGCCGCGATCGCGCCGCCGATCGATAGCGGCAGGGAGAACAGGATGGTGATCGGCTGCAGGAAGGTGCCGAACAACAGCACCAGCACCGCATAGACCATCATCAGGCCGGCGGTGATCGCGGTGGCAAAACCTTCCGACAATTCGTTGAGGCTTTCGGCGTCGCCGGAGGGACTGACCTTGACGCCCTTCGGCAACGTCTTCATGACCGGCAGCTCGTAGATCTTCTTGGTGGCGTCGCCGAGGGCGGCGGAGCCGACGAGGTCTGCCGCGACGGTGGCCTGGCGTTCCCGGTCGTAGCGGTTGATGCTGGTCGGGCCCTGATCGAGCTTGATGTCGGCGACCACCGACAGCGGCACGCCGCCCTTCTCGCCGTGCTGGCCGAGCGGCACCCGCAGCTGTTCGAGCAGCGCGAGATCGCCGCGCGCGGCGTCCTCGAGCTGCACCCGGATCGGCACCAGCCGGTCGCCGGCATCGAACTTGGCCAGGGCCGGGCCGACGTCGCCAATGGTGGCGACACGAATGGTCTGCGACAGGCTCTCGGTGGAAACACCGAGCCGTGCGGCGAGATCCGCCTTCGGCCGGATGCGCAGTTCGGGACGATCCAGCGCGGTCTCCGAAATCACGTCGGAGATGATCGGAATCCGCTTCATCTGCGTCGCGAGTTCACTGGCGACGTTGTTGACGATGTTGCTGTCGGTTCCCGTCACCACCAGCGAGATGGCGCGCAGGCCGTTTTCGTCGAGGAACCAGTAGCGGATGTCCGGTACGTTTTCGAGGTCCTGACCGATCTCGAGTTCGAGCTGACGCTGGGTGATCTTGCGCGCGGTCTTGGGCGTGTAGTTGATGATCAGCGCGGCGCGGCGCACCTCGAAGGTGCCCGGCGGCACGCGGCCGCCGTCGACGAACACGCTCTTCACCTCGGGGCGCTTGCGCAGGCGCGCGACGATTTCCTCGGTGACCTTTTCGGTGAAAGCCAGTTGCGTCCCGGGTGGCAGTTCCATCGCGAGCAACGAGCGCGCGGAGTCCTGCGCCGGCAGGAAGCCCTGCGGCAATAGCGTAATGCTCCAGATCGAGGCGGCGAAAATGCCGAAGCCGATCAGTACGGTAACGAAATAATGGTTGACCGACCAGGTGACGAGTTTGATGTAAGCGTGCATGGCGCGGCCCGGGGGCGGATCGTCATGCTCATGATGCTTGAGGAAATACGCGGCCAGCACCGGCGTGACGAAGCGGGCGGCGAGCAGCGAGAAGAACACCTGCACGGACACCGTGATGCCGAACTGCTTGAAGAACTGCCCGGCGATGCCCGACATGAAGCTCGCCGGTGCGAAGATCGCAATGATAGTGAGTGAGATCGCGATCACCGCGAGGCCGATTTCGTCGGCGGCCTCCAGTGCCGCGCGATAGGGCGATTTGCCCATCCGCATGTGGCGCACGATGTTCTCGATCTCGACGATGGCGTCGTCGACGAGGATGCCGGTCGACAGCGTGATGGCGAGAAAGCTGACCAGGTTCAGCGAAAATCCCAGGATGTCCATCGCCCAGAACGCCGGGAAGATCGACAGCGGCAGCGAGATGGCGGCGATGATGGTGGCCCGGATGTCGCGCAGGAACAGAAGGACGATGATGACGGCGAGAATGGCGCCTTCGAACAGGGTCGAGATCGCGGCCTCGTAATTTCCTTTGGTGTATTCCACCGAAGTGTCGATCAGCTTCAGATCGACATCGGGGTAGGCGACCTTGAGCGCATCGATGCGTTTCTGCACGGCGGCTGCCACCACCACGTCGCTGGCGCCCTTGGAGCGCTTGATGCCGAGCGCCACCACCGGTTCGCCGTTGAAGCGGGCGAAGGTGCGGCGGTCGGCAATGGTATCGGTGACGGTGCCGAGATCGTCCAGCCGTACCTCGCCGCCGCCGAACAGCGGGATCATGGTGCCCGCGAGATCGTTCAGCGTCTTGGCGCCGGCAAGGGTGCGGATCGCCTGGTCGTTCTTGCCGATCTCGGCGCGGCCGCCGGCAAGGTCGACATTGGTGCCGCGCAGGCTCTGGCTGACATTGACGGCGGTCAGCCCCGCGGCCTGCAGCCGGTCGGGATCGAGCGAAACCAGGATCTCGCGCTCGACACCGCCGATGCGCTCGACCTGGGCGACGCCGCGCACGCCCTGCAGCGCGCGTTTGACGACGTCGTCGACGAAATAGGACAGTTGCTCGGGCGTCTTGCCCGGCGAAATCGCAGCATAGGTGACGATCGGCAGGCCGATGACGTCGACGCGCTGGATCAGCGGCTCGGTGACGTTCTGCGGCAGGTTGGCGCGCACCCGCGTGACCGCGTCCTTGACGTCATTCAGCGCGCGGTCGGTATTGGTCTCCAGCGCGAACTGGATCGTCGTCAGCGACAGCCCGTCGGTGATCGACGAGGAAATATGCCGTACGCCCTCGACGCCCGACACGCCGTCTTCGATCGTCTTGGTGACCTGCGATTCAAGTTCCGCAGGCGCCGCCCCGAATTGCGAGACTGCGACCGAGATCACGGGGATGTCGGCCGAGGGCAGCCGCGTCACCGCGAGCTTGGTAAAGCTGACCCAGCCGAGCACCAGAAGGATGATCGAAAAGACGATGGAAGGAAGCGGGTTGCGGATCGACCATGACGAGACATTGAGAGCCATCAGCGTACCCGCGTGCGATCGAGGTCCTCGGCGAACATGGTCTTGATCTGGTCGCCGTCATGCAGCGAAGAGCCAGCGTCGGCCACGACGATTTCGCCGACGTCGAGGCCTTCAAGGATTTCCGTCGAGGTGTCGGACACCAGACCGGTCCGAACCTTGCGCGTTTCCACCGTATTCCCTTTGACCACCTGAACCGTCAAATGGTCAATGGCGGTGCGGGGAACGGCGACGCCGCAACTGCGCTTGGCGTCGATATTGGCGCGGGCAAACATGCCGACCTTGAGCGAGGGGTTGCTGGAGAGTGCGATCCGGACATGGCCGAGCTGCGTGGAGCGATCGATCTGCGGCGACACCAGCCGAACCCGCCCGACGAGGTCGGGCGCATTATCCCGGCTGATCCGAACCGTTGCGCCCGGATTGAGCTTCAGCATGTGGACCGCCGGCACCTCGGCGTCGAGCTCGACTTCGTTGTTGACCGCGATCCGGAACATCGGTCCGGCCTGCGGCGAAGCGGGCGCGCCGACAATGGTCCTGACCTCGGTGACGAGGCCGGCCGCCGGCGCGTGCAGCGACACCGGTGCCGGCGATGACCTTTGGCCGGGCTGCGCCGGCGGCGGCGTCAGCCTGGCCAGTTCCTGGTTTTCGGTGACCATCTCGCCTTCGCGCACCAGCACCTCGGTGACCTTGGATCCTTCCTGATCGACCCCGACCACCGCTTCCCGGCGGGGAACGATATAGCCGGTGCCGCGCACCATGTCGGAGAAGCAGGCATTGGTGGATTTCGTCACGATGACCAGCGCGGCGCCCGGCGTTTCATTTTCCACGGCGCGAGAGCGATGCTCGAACCAGTACCACGCGCCGCCGAGCGCGGCGAAGAAGACCACGGCCAACGCGGGTTTTACGTATTCGGACAGCATCATCGCCGGGTTATTCCAGACCTGAAGTCGTGAAGGATTTAAGACCGTCATTCCGGGGCGATGCGAAGCATCGAACCCGGAATCTCGGGGCTCCGGGTCTGGTGCTGACGCACCATCCCGGAATGACGGCGGCTAGATTGCGTCGTCGCCGCGGTCCGCGCAATGACGGGAAATGCGTCCCGCTGGGGTGCGGGACGCATTTTAGCCGCAAAACCTCACTCGGCGCCACGGCGGGTTTGCTTGCCGGTTCACTTGCCAGTTCACTTGGACGCGGTGGTCTTGTTGGCCATGTTCACGACCTGCACGCGGCGGTTGGCCTCGGCCATCGGATTGGCGGGGTCCTTGAGCTTGCTCTTGCCGTATCCCACGGTCACGAGGTCGGAACCGGCGATGCCGTATTTGTCGACCAGATAGCGCTTGATCGAGTCGGCGCGGCGCTCGGACAGGTCCTGATTGTAGGCCTCGCCGCCGGCGGCGTCGGTATGGCCGGCGACGATGAAGGTCGAGCCCTTCAGGTCGGGATTGGTCAGCGCCTTGCCGAGCGCCTGAACCGAGGGCAGGGATTTTGAGCTTATATCCGCCGAGTTGTAGTCGAAGGTGATTTCCAGATCGATATTCGGCTTGTCCTTGGCGATGGTGGCGATCTCTTCGCGCTCGGTGACCGAGAGCGAGCGGGTGGCACGGCCACGGACGCTCTGCAGCAGCCGTCCCTCGGCGGCGGCCGCCGCCGGATCGGTCTGGGTCTGCGGACCGATCGACAGGCCCCGGGTCAGCGGCTTCTTGGCGGGGGCGAGGGCGCGAACGATCTGATCCTCGGTGACATTGTTGTCGCCGGCGACTGCCGCCGTGCCGAAGGAAAGCGCGGCGCCAATCGTCATAAGCGAAAGGATGGCGGCAAGGGTCTTCCTTCCAAAAAGCGTTCTCCTTCCGGAAAATATCGACATCGCCCGTCCCTCCTGCGCTGCCCGCGCCGTTGCAATCAAAACTTCCATAAAAGCCGCAAAACGCGAATCAGGTCTAAATCGCTCGCGGCACCCCTATTGGTCGCCGACGACCGCCAAGGGTTCGAGGGGCGACGGTCTTTTCAGGCAAATTACCGTCAATTTACCCCGTAGTCCGCGTATTCCTTGACAATATTGGGGTCCATCGCCTTGGCATTGGCGATATCCAGGTCCCCCGCGGCCGCGGCGCCATTGCGCTTCTTGGCAAGGCCGCGCCCGTACAGCGACGAGGTCAAGCGCGGATTGATCTTCAGGGCGGCGTCGAAGTCGATAATGGCGTTCTTGATCAGCCCGCTTTTCAGGTTGACCAGGCCGCGGCTGTCCAGTGCGTCGACGAAGTTCGGACGCAACCGAAGCGCCTCGTTACAGTCTCTCAGTGCCGCCTGCAGGTCGCCGATCACGGTGCGCGCCCAGCAGCGATTGTTGAGGGCCTCGACGTCCTTGGGATTGATCCGGATCGAGCCGTCAAAATCCTTGATGGCGAGGTCGTAAGCCCCCTTGCTGGCATAGACCTGCCCGCGGCGGTACAGCGCATTCTGATCGTCGGGGTTGGCCTGGAGCTTTTCGGTCAGGCTCTTGATGGTCGGGTCATCGGCGAGCGCGACGGACGGCGAATTTTCTTTCTTCTGCACCGGCTGGTCGGCGGGAGGCGGAATCTCGACCTTCGGCTGCGGCACCGGCACAGGGTCCTGGCGCGGCAATGGCGGCTGCGGCGGTGGTGCGGGTTGGGGAGCCGCGGGCTGCGGCAGCGCTGCGACCGCCGGACTGGGCGAGGCGTGCGCGCCGGTGCCGGGGATGAACGAAAAGTCCTCGGCCAGCGAGGAGGAAATCCAAGGCACCTGCTCCTGGCGCGAGGCGCGGGTGACGCCGACGCGGGTGCGGTTGAGCGTCTCTTCCGCCATCAGATCCGGAACGCGAATTTCCTTGAGCAATTCCTGCACGAACAGGCTGTGGTCGCTGCCATTGTCCGAGACGACCGAGGAGAGCGCCGCCGAATACATCACCAGCGTGCCGTTCGGCGCGATCACCGGCGCGAGCCCAGCGGAAAAGCTGCGGAAGCGGCGCTCGAACGGATTGCGCCTGGAGGCGTCGATCAGGGCGATCTTGACGCCGGCGCCGCGGCTGTTGATTTCGCCCAGCACCGTCTCGAGGCCGAAGCCGTCGCGCCGGACATCGGCCTCGGTCCAGATCTGGGCGTCGACCGGGATCATGAAACTCTGGCGGTTGGACTGGACCCCGAAGCCGGAGAAGAAGATCAGCGCCACCGAGCCGGGCTTGATGCGGCCGTACAGGCGATCGAAGACGCGGCGCATCGCGTCGCCGGTCAGGTTCTCGCCGATCTCGACGTTGAAGCCGTCGCGCTTGAGCTCCTCGGCGACGTCGCGGGCGTCGTTGATCGGCTCCTTCAGCGGCGCCTCGGCGTCGGGATATTTCGAGTTGCCGATCACCAGCGCGATCCGGTCGCCGCGATCCGCGGCACCCGACGGCACGATCGGGGCGAGCGAAAGGATCAGGGTCACAAGCAATGCGAAAAAAATTCTCATGCCACGGCGGTCCAGCAAAAAAAGGCGCCGATCCAGCTCGCGCCGCGGCGACCTTACTCTACGCTATCTGCATTATCAAACCGGGCTCGCGAGCCCTGTCAACTGTCCAAAAGCCGATGTTATTCCGTCAATTAGTGGCAACAGGATTTTCGAATCCGGACGCCGTGTCGGGGCTCGAACCATCAGCTACCACCGGTGTGGTTGGGCGACGGCAGAGGCTCCCTCTCGGGTAGTGGCGTCACACCCCGGAGCCTCGATCAAAACGCGGTTGTCACGGCGAGGTGCGCGCATACGCGTCAGATGATGGGCCTCGGATTGCATCGCGTGATGAATCCCGCATTGCGGCATGGCTCCGCCGGGTTTGACCTTTTGCGACAGGGATGGCTTGTTGCGGTCAGGCCACCCGCCCAACCAGCAACCCAACCAGCAAGAAGTGGAACCGATGGGAAACGCCTACGAAATCTACGCGCTGCGCTATGCCACGATGTCGCCGCGCACGCCCCACCTCAATTACCTCGTTCCGGATCCGCATGAGACCACCGCGCAGGACCTCGATTATTTCGTCTGGCTGATCCGCGGGCACGGCCGCGACATCCTGGTCGATACCGGCTTCAACGCCGCGGAAGCGCAATTGCGCAACCGCAAGCTGACGCTCAACCCGGTCGATGCGCTGGCGCGCTTCGGTGTTGCGGCCGAGGCGATCGAGGACGTCGTCGTCACCCATCTGCATTACGACCACGCCGGCAATCTCGATCTGTTTCCAAAGGCGCGGTTTCATCTGCAGGACCGCGAGATGAGCTACGCCACCGGGCGCTGCATGTGCTTCGGGGCGCTGCGGCATCCGTTTTCGGTGGAACATGTGGCGCTGATGGTCCGCCACGTCTTCAGCGAGCGCGTCACCTTTCATTCCGGGGAGGGTGAGGTCGCGCCGGGCGTGACGCTGCACCGGGTCGGCGGCCATTCCGACGGGTTGCAGGTG
>JBGPSI010000187.1:0-9484 GCA_041490045.1 Bradyrhizobium sp. | reverse complement strand
GTCGGCGAGGCGCCCAGCTATCTCAGCTTCGACATCGACGCACTGGACCCGGCTTTTGCGCCAGGCACCGGCACGCCCGAAATAGGCGGACTGGCGTCGTGGCAGGCACAATCGATCCTGCGGCGCCTGAAGGGGCTGCACTTCGCCGGAATGGACGTGGTTGAGGTCGCGCCGGCCTACGACGTGGCGGAGATCACGTCGCTCGCAGCAGCCACGATGGTCTACGAGTATCTGGCGCTCGCCGCAGTCACATGATCGCAAGACCGCTGGGTGTGGAACCAGAACTGTCCCAGACATCTACTGATCGCGAGGTCGCAAGATATGTTTCCAGTTCCGACGACCGTGTTCCTGACGAAGGGCATCGGCGTTCACCGCCATCAGCTGACCGCATTCGAACTCGCCTTGCGCGATGCCGATATCGAGCAGCAGAACCTCGTCTCTATCTCGTCAATCCTGCCCCCTCACTGCAAGCTAATCCAGCGAGAGGCCGGCGTCGCAACATTGCGGCCGGGTGAGATTACGTTCTCGGTCCTCGCCCGCTCTGAGACCGACGAGCCGGGCCGCCGCATTCACGCCAGCATCGGTTTGGCGCGGCCGGCCGATCCCGATATGTACGGCTATATCGCCGAGCATCACGGCAGCGGCATGACAGCTGACCAGAGCGGCGATTATGCCGAAGACCTCGCTGCCTCCATGTTGGCCTCGACCCTCGGGATAGAGTTCGATCCCGGCGCCGCCTGGAACGAGCGCAAGAAGCTCTACGAACACACCCAGCTGATCATCGAAAGCCTGTCGATCACCGCCGCGGCCCAAGGTGATGATTCCGGATTATGGACCTGCGTGGTCGCGGCGGCCGTGTTCCGATTCTGAGGTGATGCGGCAGTTGGAGGCGACCATGTTGATCGGCGTTCCCAAGGAAATCAAAACCGACGAATACCGCGTCGGCCTCACTCCTGCGACGGTCGGGGAACTGACCGCGCGGGGACATCGGGTCGCGGTCGAAACCATGTCGGGCGCGGGCGCCGGCCTTGCCGACGCGGAATACATTGCCGCCGGCGCCGAGATCGTCACCAATGCGGACCAGATATATCAGCGCGCCGAACTGATCGTGAAGGTAAAGGAACCGCTTGCGTCCGAACGGAAGCAATTGCACCGCGGCCAGATCATCTTCACCTATTTGCATCTGGCACCCGATCCCGAGCAGGCCCACGACCTGATGGCCTCGGGTGTAACGGCACTTGCCTACGAAACCGTCACCGATGCGGCGGGAACGCTGCCGCTGCTGGCGCCGATGTCTGGGGTTGCCGGCTGCATGGCGCCACAAGTTGCCGCCCATTTCCTGCGACGTCCCCAAGGCGACCGCGGTATCCTGCTTGGCCGCATCGAGGGCGTGGCATGCGCCGAGGTCGTGGTGCTCGGCGGCGGGGTCGTCGGAAGCAACGCGGCGGAGATGGCGATCGGCATGGGCGCCAATGTCACCGTCGCCGCACGCAGCAAGGAGACCCAGCGCCGCCTGTCGCAGCGTTTTGGCGAGCGCGTCCGTTTTGTGACGGCTGATACCGGGGCCATCGAAGCCCTCTGCACTTCCGCCGACGTCGTCATCGGAGCCGCCCTGGTTGCGGGCGCTGCTGCCCCAAAGCTCATTTCGGCACGGACCGTCGCGGCCATGAAGCCAGGCTCCATCATTGTCGATGTCTCGATTGATCAAGGCGGCTGCGCCGAAACCTCCCACCCGACCACGCATTCTCAACCGACCTATGTGGTTGATGGTGTCGTTCATTATTGCGTCGCCAACATGCCCGGCGCGGTGCCGCGCACATCGACCTTCGCGCTCGGCAATGCGACGCGCCCATTCGTGCTGGCGTTCGCCGACAAGGGATTTCCGCGGGCGCTGATCGAGGACCTGCATCTGCAAAACGGGCTCAATGTGCATGATGGCAAGATCACTTGCCGCGCCGTGGCCGATGCCTTGCGGCTGCCCTATACCCAGGCAGCCGAAGTCTTGCGCTGATGACCAGTCTGCCGATGCGCGGCCAACCTTGATGCACGTCAAGACATGCGAAGCCATTTCACCTGAAATGCGCTACCGGGTCAGGAGCATTATCACGTGGACGTTGCCGTCAGCGCTGCAGAGAAAAGGGTTCAGCCGTTAGCGGCCGGACAACTCTATCGTCCCACCGATCTGTCGGGTCTGGCTTTCTCGACCACGGCAGAGCTACAGCCGGTCGACGGGCTTGTCGGCCAGGCCCGCGCCGTCGAAGCGATCCGGTTTGGAACGCAAGTGGGCAAGACCGGCTTCAATCTGTTCGTGATCGGTCCCACCGGCGCCCGCATGCAGGACGCCGTCAAGGCCATGCTGGCCGCCGACGCGGCGGAAAAACCCGGACCATCCGACTGGGTCTATGTCAATAATTTCGCCGATCCGGACAAGCCGGTCGCCATAGAACTTCCGGCGGGCCGCGCGCGCAATTTTCACGACGCGATGCACAAGCTGATCGACGATCTCAAATCGGCGCTGCCCGCGGTGTTCCAGGGCGAGGATTATCAGCGCCGCCAGGCCGCCATAGACGAGTCATTCCAGAAGCGGCAAGGCGAGGCCTTTTCCGCGCTCCGTGACAAGGCCGCCGAAAAGGATATCGCTATCTTGAGGACGCCGCTCGGCTTTGCGCTGGCGCCGACCAAGAACGGCGAGGTGGTCCCGCCCGATGAATTCGGCAAGTGGCCTGAAGCCAGGCGCCGTGAAGTGCAGGCCGTCATCGAGGCTCTGGAGAAGGAGCTCGAGCATATTGTTCGCCAAATCCCGCGATGGGAAACGGAGCGGCGCGATGAAGCGCGTCAACTCGGACGCGACACGGCGAAATACGCGCTCGACCAGTTGATTGAGGACACCAAGGACGCCTTCAAGGACCTTCCGAGGGTGGCGCAACACATCGAGACGGTTCGCGCCGATCTGATCGAGAACTTCGCCATGTTCGTCCTCAAGGGCGAGGATGACGGCAGCGAGGCGCGCGAAATCAGAACGGGAGGTCCGTTCGACCGCTACGAGGTCAATGTCCTCGTCACTCAGGACGGCGACCGGTCGGTTCCGATCGTTGAAGAACTGCACCCTGCGCTTGGCAACCTGATCGGCCGCATTGAGTATATCCCCCTGCACGGTGCGCTGCTGACGAATTTCCGCCTCATCAAGGCCGGGGCGATGCATCGTGCCAACGGCGGTTACCTCTTGCTCGATGCAAGGAGTGTGCTGCAGGAGCCGTTCAGCTGGGCAGCGCTTAAGCGGACGCTGCGGCGCGGCGAGATCGCGATCGAGGATATTGGCCGATTTCTCGGCTTCACCAGCACGGTGTCACTGGAGCCCGATCCGATTCCGCTCAAGCTGAAGGTCATCCTGTTCAGCGATCGCTTGCTGTATTTCCTGCTCGCTGCCCTCGATCCCGAACTGGCGGAGCATTTCAAGGTTCTTGCCGATTTCGAAAACGATCTGCCGCGAACGCCCGAAAACGAGGCAGTCCTCGCAAGGCTGCTCGCGACCCTGGCGCAACGGGAAGGTCTGAACGCGCTGGATCGAGACGCCGTGGCCATGGTGCTCGAACATGCGGCGCGCTCCGCCGAACATTCCAGCAAGCTTTCACTGGTCGTCGAACAGCTGCGGGAGATCCTGATAGAGGCGGATTTTTGCGCCCGTGAAGCCAGACGCAGCGTGATCTCTCGTGCCGACGTGGATAGCGCGCTGAGTGCCCGCATCCGGCGCGCCGCACGGCTGCGCGACCGGACGCAGGAAGCCATCCTCGAAAAAGTGGCGCTGATCGACACCGCGGGAACGCATGTCGGCCAGATCAATGGTCTGAGTGTTATCGAGCTCGGCGGATTTTCCTTTGGGCGGCCCAGCCGCATCACCTGCCAGGTGAGGCCCGGCAGCGGAAAGGTGGTCGATATCGAGCGCGAAGTCGAACTCGGCGGGCCGCTCCACTCGAAGGGCGTCCTGATCCTCTCCGGGTTCCTCGCGGGGCGATATGCGCTGGATACCCCGATGTCGCTTTTCGCCAGTCTGGTGTTTGAGCAGTCCTATGGCGGTGTCGAGGGCGACAGCGCCTCCTCCGCCGAACTCTATGCCCTGCTGTCGGCGCTCGCCGACGTCCCGCTGCGGCAGGACCTCGCGGTGACCGGATCGGTGAACCAGCATGGCGAAATCCAGGCCATCGGCGGCGTCAACGAGAAGATCGAAGGCTTCTTCGACATTTGCGAAAAACGCGGCCTGAGCGGCACCCAGGGCGTCCTGATCCCGCAGGCGAATGTCCAGCATCTGATGCTGCGCCAGGATGTGCTTGATGCCTGCGCAGCCGGCCGCTTTGCCGTCTATCCGATCGCTACGCTCAACGAAGGGATCGCGCTCCTGACCGGGCTTGCCGCCGGCCTGCGCAAGGATGACGGGATTTATCCGCCTCAAAGCGTCAATCGGCGGGTCGAAGACCGGCTGCGGGCCTTCGCCAGCATCCGGAGGGATTTTGCCAATCAGGGCAACAGCGGCCGGCTGTCCGGCAATTAGCCATGTCCAGGGAAACTCACAGCTTCAAGCGGCTCGTGCTGGGACTTCAGCCGGGCGCACATGACCGCACGATGCGGCTGGCCGTCGAACTTGCCGATTTGCTGCATCTCGATCTGCTGGGGCTGTACCTCGAAGACACCAGCCTGCTTGACCTGGCAGGCATTCCCTTCTCGCGGGAGTTCAGACCGCTTGGGGGCGGCTGGCATACGCTCGATCTCGATCGGCTGTCGCACGACTTCGAACTTGCCGCCCACAGCATCGAACGAAAGTTCATGAACGCGATAAAGCGTCTCCCCACCGGATACCACTTCGAGATCGCCCGGGGATCTCCGGCCAAGACTTTCGCGTCGGTCTCGCGACGCGACGACATTGTCATGATCGTCGAGCCGCAGAGCCCGGCCGAGCGGGCCACGCAGCAATTCTCATGGCTGCTGGAAGCCGCCTTCCGGTCAGCCGCCGCTGTCATGCTCGTGCCGCCGGATATCACTCGCACCAAGGGCCCGGTTGTGGCGATTGCGACTTCGCCCGACGATCCAAGCATTCGTGCGGCCGCGGCCATCGCATTGGCGGCGAAGGAAGAGCTGGTTATCATCGAGGCCGATGGCCGCGACACCGACAACCCGGGTATCCGGACGCTCGCCGCCGACACCGGCCTCTCCATCAGGCATGTTGCGGCGGCCAAGATCGGATTGGCCGATCCGGCGGCGTGCGCGATGGCTTTCCGCCAGCTGCAGGAGCGACTGATTGTCATGACCCGCGGCGCCTTCACGGATCGGGCGGCCTCGGCGATTGCCGCGACGCGGCTGGTTCCTGTGCTTTTCGTCGAACCCTCGGGAATGGCGGCGGGTGAAACCGGTCCAGCGGCGGCGCATTGATCCGGCTGCACCGCAAACCGCCGCGCCTAACAGTCTCGCATGGGCGATAGAGATCCCAGATTTGCGCCGAACCGCAGCGACGCAAGAACCCTGTAGCCGCGTTCGCCGGGAGCGGGCGATTGCATGAGTTCGACCGAGCCGACGCGTTGCGCGAGCGCAAGATCCCGATCGACCGGATATTTGCGCGCGATGACCACTCCGTTGCCGCGAAGCCGGGCCAACGTGACGTGCGGCCGAAACGACCGCTCGTCCGTTTGCCCGAAGGCGAGAAGGAGCTCGGCGTACAGTCGTGTGAGGTCCGGTCCCGCCGCGCATTCCGCCCACAGAAGACGCGGGCGTCTCGGCTCCGGACCGTATCCGACATGCCGGAATTCCAAGGTAAAAACGCCGAACCTGTCGGCCACGCGACCGAGCTTGCCGACCGCCTCGGGGATCGAAACCTCATTCCAGGGTGGCACCAGCGTCAGATGAATGTCGGCGGGTGCGATCAGGCGAACCGGAAGTCGCTCCAGTTCCCGCGCCATCTGTGCGAGTTCGCCGGCAATCTCAGGCGCCATCTTGAGCGCGACGAAAACGCGGGCCAGCCGCGGACCGCCAGAACTTGCCGTGGGGGCGTCGATTTCGCCCAATCCGCCTTCTGATGCCATGGAAATGCGCCCACCAAATCTGCCGTTCATGAGGACCGGCTGACCGGCCTCGGCGCTGGCTGAAACAATAGCAGCACAATAACCGCGACCGCGATCAGACCACTGAAGCCAAATGTCAATTCCGGGCCGCCAGCCATCCATAGCGCCCCGGCGGCCGAGCTTGCGACAAAGGTCGCGAGGCCAACCGCCAGGTCATAGATCCCAAACGCGGTCCCGCGCAGCTCCCTTGGCGCCGCGTCACCAACGGATGCCAACAGCAGCCCCTGAGTCACCGCCATCTGCAGCCCCCACAATCCGGCTCCGGCAGCGCTCGTCCAGCCGACTTGCGCAACGGCCAGCACGATGTCGGCACCGACGAGGATGCCAGCGCCGATACCCAGTTGCAGCCGACGATCGATGTGGTCTGCAAGAATTCCGAACGGGTAAGCTGTCGCCGCGTACACCAAATGCATGAGAACCAGCATGATCGGTACAAATGCCGCGTCGATGCCGACATGGTGAGCCTTCAGCACCAGAAACGCATGGCTGAAACGCGCCAGCGACAACAGGCTCGCGATGGCAACGGCCCACCAGAACGGGGCTGTAAGGCCGGCAAAGTCGGCCTTTCGCGGCATTCGAAAGGACCCTGCAGGGAAGTTGCGCACCGGTTCCTTCAGGCCAAAAAGCACCACGATGACGGCCATGAAGGCGGGTATCACGGCAATCCAAAACACCAATTGGAAATTATCGGCGCTCAATCTCATCAGGGTGATCGCGGCGAGCGGCCCGATGACAAAACCAGTCGTGTAGAACGCGAGCCGCAAGCCAAATCCTGACCCTCGGACCCTCACGGGCGTCACATCGGTCAGGAACGCGTCGCGAGGAGCGTCGCGCATGCCTTTGCCGCCGCGATCGACGACGCGGGCCACCAAGACCGTGAACACGTCGCCGGCAAGCGGAAACATCACCTTGTTGATAGCCGACACGGCGTAGCCCAACAGAACCAGCGGCTTCCGCCGGCCCATCCGATCGCTGACAAACCCCGAAACGATTTTCGCAAGCGAGGTCATCGCTTCCGCAATGCCTTCGATAACGCCGACCGAAGCCACGGTGGCACCCAGCACCCGCACCAGGAACACCGGTAAAAGTCCATAGACCATCGCGGAAGACATGGCCGTGAGCAGACTGATGATCCCGAGCACCAAAATATGGCGGGGCAGCCGCCGCAGCGTCGGCTCGTCGCGATCTGGAGCTTCGGGGCGCTCGGCAATCATTGCTTGCATGGCTCAATTTCCCGAATGCCTTCAGAGGCCGACCACGGACTATCAAGCCTCGCCGCAGCCGGCGCACGATTGATCCTGATCAAGACCGCCGACGTCCAATCTGGTCATCTGATCGGCAAAGGATCGGGCGTCCCGATGAACGGGGCGCTCAATTCAGGAGGCATCAATGCCAAAATCCAATTCCGGCGGGACCACGCTGGCGACACGAAATGATATCACGGGGGTCTTGGGCGATATTGATCCCGCGGACATGCTGGCAATCCTGTCGTTGCGACCGACAGTCGCGGACCTCGAACAGGCGTCCGTGTGGCTCGAAGGCGATCCGGATGTGTTCGGCGCCGGCGAGCCCGTGCAAGGCGTGGCGTCCGAAATTATCGCAATTCTTACCGAGAACGAAGAAGAGGAGCCGCCGCGCGCGGGATAGTTGCGCGCTTGCCGCCGCGCCTTCTTGAGCGGCCGCCCGCAGGCGCCATCGCAGCGGGGCTGGCCTCGACTTCGACCACGGCGCAGCCCCTGGCACTCCACCCTTCCGAAAATCGTCCTCCGTATTTGCGCGAGATCAAATCCGTCCCATCCATCTCTGCCAGCCTGCGCTGAAGCGGACGGTCATGAAGCGCCGCGCGTGAACGCATGCTCCAGGGAGGCTTCCAATGCCAAGCAAATCGCAATTCTTGTGGATGTACGAGGTAATGGAGAAGGCGCGCTATTACGAGGATACGATAGCGGTCGCCTATATGGAGGGAAAGCAGCCGAAGTTTGATATCGGTGCCGGTCCCCTTCCGGGCGAGATGCATCTCGCTGCGGGACAGGAGCCTTGTGCGGCAGGCGTTTGCGTCCATCTGCGTGCCGACGACACGGTCACCGCCACCCACCGCCCGCATCATGTCGCGATCGCCAAGGGCGTCGACCTCAACAAGATGACCGCCGAGATATTCGGGAAAAAGGCGGGACTTGCCGGCGGACGCGGCGGCCACATGCACCTCCTCGACCCAGCGGTCAATTTCGCTTGCAGCGGCATTATTGCCCAAGGCGCGGGCCCCGCCGTCGGCGCAGCGCTTGCGGCCAAGCTACGCGGCACCGACGCGGTCGCGGTGTCCTATGTCGGCGACGGCGCGGCCAATCAGGGTGGCTTCCTTGAGTCGCTCAACCTCGCCGGCCTGTGGAAGCTGCCGGTAATTTTCGTCATTGAAGACAACGCCTGGGGCATCTCGGTCCCCAAGGCCAAGTCGACGGCGATCGCGGACAACAGCCTGCGTGCCGCGGGTTACGCGATGCCGGGTTTCCACATCGCCAACAATGACACCCTCAAGCTGTTCGACGTCGCGGGCGAAGCGGTAGCCCGGGCACGGGCGGGCAACGGGCCAACTCTGATCGAGGTCGAGACCTATCGCTACTACGGCCATTTCCAGGGCGATCCCGAGACCTACCGCCCAAAGGGCGAGGTCGCTGCTCTCAAGGCCAAGGACCCCATCGCCCGCTTTCGCAAGGCAATGATCGATAGCAAGGAAGTCACGACTGCCGAGGCCGATGCCGCACTCGCGCGCGCCAAGGCGGCAGTCGACGAGGCGTTCGCCTTTGCACGGAAGGCGGCCTATCCGGCGCCCGAGGAAGCTCTCAACCACGTTTTCGCCTGACCGGCTCTAACAATTCCAGGAGAACATCATGTCAAGCAATCGCATAATGACTGTCTCGCGGGCGATCTCCGAAGCGATCGCGCAGGAAATGCGGAGCGACCCGAACGTCTTCGTTATGGGCGAAGATATCGGAGCCTATGGCGGCATTTTTGGAGCGACGAGCGGCCTCCTCGGAGAATTCGGCGACGCGCGCGTGCGCGACACACCCATCTCCGAAACCGCGTTCATCGGAGCGGGCGTCGGCGCGGCGATGGCGGGCATGCGGCCGATCGTCGAACTGATGTTCGTCGATTTCTTCGGCGTCTGCATGGACGCGATTTATAATCTTGCCGCGAAGAATATCTATTTTTCCGGCGGCAACTGCAAGGTGCCGATGGTCATCATGATGGCGACCGGTGGCGGCTACAACGATGCCGGCCAGCATTCGCAAACGCTGCACGCAACCTTCGCCCACCTGCCGGGGCTCAAGGTGGTTGCGCCTTCGAACGCATATGACGCAAAGGGCCTCATGACCGCCGCG
>JBGPSI010000186.1:0-9523 GCA_041490045.1 Bradyrhizobium sp. | reverse complement strand
GGGCAGGCCGCTGGGTTCAGAGACCTATCGCATCACGATCAAGGATGGCGCGATCATGGACCGGCAGCGTGATGACAATTGCGCATCGGAGAACTATGAGCCGATCTGAACGGGCTTTCGACGAATGCCCGGGCGGACGCCAGGTCGCGTTGGGAAAACGCACCGAGCCAGGAGCGTAAACCGACACCTCATCGATCGAAAAGACAGCCGGGGCGAAACCCGGCGGGCTGTCGAAGCCCGCTTCAAGTCGATCTGCCGGCGCCGCGGCGTCGCGTCGCTCTGCCCGGCAGCAGAGACGCCGCCCATCGCAGCTTGGCGTGGCGCAACATCAACCGCACGATCTCATTTCGAACCTGTGGGACCGGCGCCAGTCCGATCACATCGTCGGCCTGGCGCAGGATCTGGTCTCTCGCGCTAAGCGGCAATTGCGCCCAGCACAACATGACGGCCGCACCGAGGTGCTGCAGAATCATCTCGTCGGATGGGCGATCTTGCACGCGGGACGCACAGCCTCCCGGACATAGCGGCCCCAGCGGACAGGCCTCGCCGGCGATGGTCGTACAGCGGACTGCATTTTCGACGGCGGGAACCGAATGTATCGACATCAGGAGGTCCGAATCGCTGCGAAGAAGCCTTCTACGCTCGTACGCAACATATCGGATTGCTGAGAAATCTCGTTGGCGGCAGTAAGCATTCGCGCCGCGGTGTGATCGGTCTCGCTCGCGGCCTGGCTGACGCCGGCGATATTGCTCGAAACCTCGTGGGTGCCTCGCGCAGCCTCCTGGACATTGCGCGCGATCTCGGCGGTCGCCATCCCCTGTTGCTCGACGGCCGCAGCAATCGCCGTTGCAATCTCGTTGACCGAGGCGATAGTGGCCCCGATCTCCTGGATCGAGCTTACCGATTGCCTGGTCGCGGTCTGGATCGCCAGGATCTGCTGGCTGATTTCGTCGGTCGCTTTCGCGGTCTGTTCGGCCAACGCCTTGACTTCGGACGCCACCACGGCGAATCCGCGGCCCGCATCGCCGGCGCGCGCCGCTTCGATCGTGGCATTCAGCGCCAGGAGATTGGTCTGGCCGGCGATGGTGTTGATGAGTTCGACGACGGCGCCGATCCGCTGCGCCGCTTCGGCGAGGCCTTGCATGGTGGCGCCGGACTGGCTGGCCTGATCCACCGCCGTGCCGGTCATCCTGGTCGACTCCGAGACCTGGCGACCGATCTCCTTGACCGACGACGTCAACTCTTCAGTAGCCGATGCAACCGCCTGCACGTTCGCCGACGCCTCTTCCGAACCGACCGCCACCGCGGCCGACTGTCTGGTCGACTGTTCGGCGTTAGCCGCGAGCGTATTGGCGGCATTCTGCAGATGTGTGGCCGAGTCGCCAAGTGTATTCAGCACAATTTTCATCTGCGCGTCGAAATCCCGGATTGCGCTCGAAAGCCTGTCCTGCTGCCTCTGCCGTTCGGTCAGCATCGCCTCCTGATAGACGGAAATCGCAATGTCCATGTCGAGCATGACCGCGCAATTCAGCGCGGCGAGCACCGCGGAGAGACGACCCGGCTTCCAGCGGTAGTGACGAACGGCGAGAGAAGCGAGCCGGCTCAGCACGAAATTATATCCGCCGATATACCATCGCGGCTCCAGCCCGATCTTGTTGTGGATCAGGCCGATCGTCCGCACGCCCTGCATGTAGTCGCGATCGAAACGGCCGTTGAACAGCCGGCCCCAGTGCGATTCCTGCGCCGCCTTGAGGCGCGGGATGTTGGCGCCGATCATGCGGGCAAGCTGCGGCTCGCGGGTGACATGCTGGTAGAAACCTTCGAGCACTTCCGGCAGCGCCGGCTCGACCACGTGCCAGAATTCCCGCAACAGTTCGCCGGTGCCGGCGTCGATGCGCATGAAGCGCATCCGGGTTTCGCGATCTTGATTGGCGTCTGCAGCGGCCAGCTCTGCCATGAACGTTTCCTTCAGATCGATTCCAAAAATGAAATTCTGTCGGACGATGCCTCGTCCCGAAACGCAACAGCATTGGCGAAGGCTAAATTGATTCTGGATGATTTTTCGAGCGCCTTAAGTTGATCCAGGTTGTTGACTTGCGTTAAGGCGCCGGCACGCGAATAGCCCGTCTAAGTTGCAGGCCCCGACGGCGCTAAACGAGTAATCGTCGGCAATTCAACGGCGGCCAGCATTTTGATTGCGCTGTATCGCCTAATTCTGATAGATGCGAATGCAACTTTCTGGCACGGGAAAGTTCTGTAAGTTCAGCGTCGAATCTTGCGAGACCTTTTGGCAAACCACTCCGATAAAAATCTTGCGTCAGTTTGCGTAACCTGCCTTCACCGCGAAACCGGCTTTTGCCGGACACTGGTCGTGGCGACTTCCGAAGAGGCAAGGCCAGAAGGCAAACCTGGCTGGCAGCACTTCTTTGGAGCCCGCGCGGGCTCGCAGATCGCCGTCCGCAATCAGGCCTCGGAGGATGTATTCGTGGTCTGCGCGGGCTGGGCGTTTCGCTACTTCCAGCTTGCCGACGGACGCCGGCAAATCCTGAAATTCCTGCTGCCTGGAGATCTGTTCTCTTCCATCACGATTTTCGAAAAGGCATTTCATTTCTCGGTCAAGGCATTGACCGAAGTTCAGGTGAGCGGATTTTCGCGCTCCGAAATCCGCGCCAGATGCGCCGCCGACCCCGACGTTCAAGGGGCCATCGCGAAGTCCTGTATCGCCGACTCGCACGACGCGACCGAACTTCTGACCGCGCTGGGCCAGTGCTCGGCCGAGGAGCGCATCGCCCATCTGCTTCTGCATCTGATGCCGCGGATCGCAGCGCGCAATGTGATCCGCGAACAGCGCTATCCTTTCCCGTTGCGCCAGCAGCACATTGCGGACGCGGTCGGCCTCACGCCGGTGCATGTCAGCCGGGTGCTCGGACTGTTTCGCGAACGCCGCCTGCTGGAGCTGTCGGAGGGCTACCTCAAGGTCATCAACGCTGCGGAATTGGAACGGATCGGTTCGCTGCGCTGATCGCCAGCCGCCGCAGATTCAATTCTGGCGCGGCGTCAATGACCGCTCGCGCAGCCGATAGAACTGGACCGCCTTGCTGGCGGTTTCAGGCTTGAGCCGCAGAAAGGTCTCGAGCAGGCCGTCGAGTTCAGCCGTCGACTTCTCGGTGCTCGCTTGCAGCAGCAGGATCGCCTTGGTGGTCTTCCAGGTCAGGCCGATCGCCTTGGTGAGGACGAGAATCTGCTCGGATCTTTCGTCGACCAGCGCGCGCTCGACGAGGCCCACCGGAAGGTCGCACATGACCGCGAGTGCAAGCACGGTTTCGGCGAACTTCTCGGAATCGGCGAAGTCAAACAGCACGGTCTCGTCGAGCTTACCGGCTTCGCGGAGCGACTGAACCAGCGCGCTCGCCTCGGCGAAATCCGCCGAGCCTTCCCTGGTGCGGGTTTGCAGCTGGCTCGCCGCCCGCGTGACGGTCTCGGCGATGAGCGCGGCCTTGCGCGGATCCTCCCTGGAGAGCCTGCGTCTCACCGCCTCGGACGCATCGGCGAAAAGCTTCAGAAGATGCCGCCGCGGAATCTCCGGTATTGACCAGGCGCGAGACGTCAGCTCGTCGTCGCCCGACGACCGCCGGACCAGCGAGGAATATCCGAATTCGGAAAACGAAGCCCCCGGATTTCCTGCCGTGCTCAAGGCCACTTCCCGGTCGCCGCGATCAAGCAGTATGTCGGTCACGGACGACGGGATCGACTTGCGGGTCGAAATGGCGAGCAGATGAGCCTGGCTCTTGTGCCTTGCGCCTTCCACAAGCGTCATCTCGTCCAGTTGCTCGGCATGCGAGAGAACCGGACGGGCAACTTCGATGACATCGTCGAGCGCCAGCTCGCGCAAAGTGCCTGACGGAGCGACGGGACGTTCGGCCAGATATTCGGCGAACCGGGCGCGCGCGCCCGTTTCGATTTCGTCGAGCAGCTGATGCATGACGTCGTCGAACAAGGCGGTCCTCTCGGTCGAGAGATTTCCCGCCGTCGACACGAAGAGATCGGCGATGCGCCGCAATATCACGGCCCGCCGCCCGATATCGCTGCCAGTGATCGCCGCCTCAAGCTCGTCGACCAACGACCGCCTCGCCGTCACGGACGCCGCCTCCGGCCGAATGTCCCCGCCGGCGGCCGGCACCGGGACGAATTTTGCTCACGCCGCTTCATCGGCCCGCTCGATCAATTCGAGGGCGGAAAAGTCGAGTTCCGCCAGCGGCCGCGGCCGGCCGCACAGATAACCCTGAACGTAATCGACGCCATGGGCCCGCAGCAGTTCGAGTTGCCGATTCGTTTCCACGCCTTCGGCGGTCACGGCAATTTCCAGCCCGCGGGCGAGCGTCAGGATCGACGCCACCACGGCCATGCAATCGGTTCGCGTCAGAATCCCCTGCGTGAAGGACTTGTCGATCTTGATCTTGTCGAACGGAAACGACAGCAAATAGCTGAGCGAGGCATAGCCGGTTCCAAAGTCGTCCAGCGCGATGGTGACGCCGATATTCTTGAGCTGCTGAATGACCAGAACGTTGCTCTCCTTGTCCTGCAGCAGCAGGGACTCGGTGATCTCCAGTTCAAGCCGTTCCGGCGGCAGCCCCGACTCCACCAGCGCGCACAGAATGACATCGAACAACGTGCCGGTCCTGAACTGCCCGGCCGAAAGATTGACCGCAACCCTGATGTCTTCCGGCCAGGAAACCGCGTCGGCGCACGCCTTCTGCAGGATCCACTGTCCGAGCGGCTCCATCAGTCCGGTCTCTTCCGCGATGCCGATGAAGCTGTCCGGATATAACAGCCCGGCTGTGGGATGGCGCCACCTGACCAGCGCTTCCATTCCGCACAGGCGCGACGTCCTGGTGTCGAACAGCGGCTGGTAATGCAGCTCGAATTCGTTGCGCGACAGCGCCGCCCGCATGTCGTTGACGAGTTGCAGCCGCGTGATCGCCTTGGCGCTCAAATCCTCGTCGAAGAAGCTGAAGCTGTTTCGTCCCTCGGACTTCACGCGATAAAGTGCAAGGTCGGCCTTCTTGAGCAACTCCGCGGCATCGGTGCCGTTCGCAGGCGCCAGCGCGATGCCGATGCTGGTGCCGACGCTCACCTCCTGCCCTTCGAGCTGAAACGGTTTCGCCACCAGTTCCAGCGTCTTCACGGCCAGCTCGACCGCAGCCTCCCTCTGGTCGGGCACCTCGGTCTGGATGATCGCAAATTCATCCCCGCCGAGCCGAGCCACCATGTCGGTCTCGCGAAGCGAGGATTGCAGGCGGCTCGCCAGCTCCTTGAGCAGATGGTCGCCGGCGGCATGGCCCAGCGTGTCGTTGACCTGCTTGAAGCCATCGAGATCGAGGATATGGAGGGTCAGCGCGCCGCGCTGCTGCTGGATATGAGCCAGCGCCTCATTCATCCTTTCCAGCAACGCCGCCCGGTTTGCGAGCCCCGTCAGCGCGTCATGGGTAGCGGCATGGGAAATCTGGGCCTCGGCCTGCTTTCGCGCGGTGATGTCGATGCGGATCGCCATATACGCGATCGGTTTGCCGTCGATGCCCAGTTGCGGGGTGATGACGGTGTCGACCCAGTAGAGCCTGCCGGACTTGGACTTGTTGCAAATTTCGCCGCGCCAGACCTTGCCGCGGGTGATGCAGCGATACATCTCGCGGAAGAATTCTTTCGAATGCGAGCCGGAATTCAAAATGCGATGGTCCTGCCCCAACAGCTCAGCGCGCGAATATTCGCTGATCGCGCAGAAATTATCGTTTGCATAGGTGATGCGGCCACGCAGATCGGTGATCGCCACGATGACGGCCTGATCGATGGCATATTGCTTCTCGATCAGTTCCTGCCTTGCCGCATCGGCACGCGCCTCCGCAAGCCGGGCATCGGTGATGTCCTTGTGAACCTCGATCAGCCCGCCGTCGTGCATGGGATGGCGGCTGACCGCAACGATATTTCCGTTGCTGAGCTTGTCGATGGTATCGATCGTCTCGCGGGATCTGGCCTTGCTCAGGCTGTCGGCGACATATTCCGCGGCGTCCGGCGGACAGCAGGACGCCGCCACGCGGCTGTCGAGAATGTCGCGCAGCCGCGTCCCGGGCCGGGTCTGCGCCCGATCAAGTCCGTACATCTCGGCGAAGTGGCCATTGCTGATGACGACCCTGAGGTCGGAATCGAAAATGCACAGACCGTTGGGCGAGCTTTCGATCGCGGTGTGGAGCAGAACCTCCGCCCGCGCCGCTCGCGCGCCGCCGACCGGCCGGCGCAAGCCGGGCGTCCGCCAATTTCCCAAGTGTCGGTTCGATCGCTTCATCACAAATTCTTCTTGATGAAGCGCATCTCACCATAAGCATGTTTAAAATTGCATTGAAGCGCGGGCTGCGCGGCGGCAAAGGCATCCGTTTGGCGGCTTCAGTTAACCTGCCGGCACTCCGGCTTGATCTGCGTTGTTAACCTGGATCAAGTCCGGAAGCCTCAGGCCGCGACCGTCAGCGCCTTCTCGAATTGTTCGAACGCGGATATCGCGTCGGCCGCATACATCAGCGAGGGACCGCCGCCCATATAGATGGCCATGCCGAGCACCTCTTCGACTTCCTGGCGCGTAGCGTGGAGCCTGACCAGGGCCTCGGTGTGGAAACCGATGCAGCCGTCACAGCGGGTGGCGACGCCGATCGCCAGCGCGATCAGTTCCTTGGTCTTCCTGTCCAGCGCGCCCTCGCGCGTCGCCGCCTGCGCCAGCGCGGAGAAAGCCTTCATGGTGTCGGGAATGTCCTGGCGCAGTTTCCGCAGGTCGCCGGAAATCCGCCTGGTGATGTCGGAATAGTTCTTTTCCATTTGAGGCTTCCTTACTTGCTTGACGAGGGCTGTGGCGAAGGCTGCCGCAGCGCGATGTAGATGGCGGGAATCACGAGGACCGTGAGCAGCGTCGAGGACGCGAGCCCGAACAACAGCGAGATCGCCAGCCCCTGGAAGATCGGATCGAGCAGGATGGTGGCGGCGCCGATCATGGCTGCGAGGGCGGTGAGCAGTATCGGCTTGAAGCGGACGGCGCCTGCTTCGAGCACGACCTCGCGCAGCGATTTGCCCTGTCCGCCGCTGTGACGGATGAAATCGACCAAAAGGATCGAATTGCGCACGATGATGCCGGCGAGCGCGATGAAGCCGATCATCGAGGTCGCGGTGAACGGCGCGCCCAAAAGCCAGTGCCCGATCAGGATTCCGATCAGCGTCAGCGGGATCGGCGTCAGGATGACGAGCGGCAGCTTGAAACTGCGGAACTGGGCCACCACCAGCACGTAGATGCCGAGGATCGCGGCGCCGAAGGCCGCGCCCATATCGCGGAAGGTCACATAGGTGATCTCCCATTCGCCGTCCCACAACAGCGTCGGATGCGACTCGTCGGCCGGCTGGCCGTGCAGGCTGATGACGGGTTTTGGCAGCGCGCCCCAATCATGGGCGTCGATGCGCTTGGCCACTTCCAGCATGCCATAGAGCGGCGCCTCGAAGCGCCCGGCGAGTTCGGCCATTACCATGTCGGCGAAGCGGCCGTCGCGCCGGAAGATGGTCGGCGAGCCCTCCTCGACGGTGGCCTTGACTACTTGGCCGAGTTCGACGACCGTCTTGCTGCCGGGCAGCGTGTTGGCGGGCACCGGCGTCGACGCCAATGCCTCGGTCCAGGCCAGATCGCGCTTCGGCAGCTTGACGGCGATCTCGATCGGGTTGCGGTCTTCGCCACGGTGGGAATAGCCGACCGAAACGCCACCGAACAAGGTCTGGATGGTGTCGTAGACGTCGCGCTGTTCGACGCCGAAGAATTCGAGACGATCCTGGTCGATCGACAGCCGTAGCCGCGGCCGCTTCTCGCCGATGGAATCGTCGACATCGACGATGAACGGCACTTCGGCAAACACCTTCTTGAGCTCGCCGGTGACCGCGCGCCGCGTGGCCGCGTCGGGCCCGTAGATTTCCGCGAGCAGCGTCGCCAGTACCGGCGGTCCCGGCGGCACCTCGACCACCTTGATGCTGGTGCCCTTGGGAATGCTGACGTCCTTCAGCCGCTGGCGCAGATCGAGCGCGATGTCGTGGCTCGCCCGCTTGCGGTCGCCCCGCGCGGCGAGATTGACCTGCAATTCGCCCAGTTCGGGCCGTTCACGCAGGTAGTAGTGACGCACGAGGCCGTTGAAGTTGAACGGCGCCGGGGTGCCGGCATAGGTCTGCACCGAGGTGATCTCGGGCAATCCGCGGGCGATATCGGCGGCTGCGAACAGCACCCGTTCGGTATCCTCGAGGCTTGCGCCCTCGGGCAGGTCGACCACGACGGCGATTTCGGATTTGTTGTCGAACGGCAGCAATTTGACGGTGACGGATTTGGTCGCAAACAGCATCATCGACAGCAGCGTTGCCGCGCCGACGCCGAGCAGGAAGATCCAGGACGAGCGCTTGCTGCGCACGATCGGGGTCGCGAAGCGGCGGTAGATGCGCCCGAGCACGCCTTCATCATGCGCGGCGTGAGCGGGGACCGCAGCGCCCTCTTTCGGCGCCAGCCGCAGCATCAGCCACGGCGCCACCACCATGGCGACGAAGAACGAGAACAGCATGGCCGCCGACGCATTCGCCGGGATCGGCGCCATATAGGGGCCCATCAGCCCGGACACGAACAGCATCGGCAGCAGCGCGGCGACCACCGTCAGCGTCGCCACCACGGTTGGATTGCCGACCTCGGCCACGGCCTCGATCGTGGCCTGCACGCGCGGCCGGCCGTCCTTCATTGCCCAATGGCGGGCGATGTTCTCGACCACGACGATCGCGTCGTCGACCAGGATACCGATGGAGAAGATCAGCGCGAACAGGCTGACGCGGTTGATGGTGTAGCCCATCAGGTTCGCGGCAAACAGCGTCAGCAGGATCGTGGTCGGGATCACCACCAGCGTGACCAGCGCCTCGCGCCAGCCGATCGCGATCGCGATCAGCACCACGATCGAGACCGTGGCAAGACCGAGGTGAAACAGCAGCTCGTTAGCTTTTTCGTTAGCGGTCTCGCCGTAGTCGCGGGTGACCGTGACCTGAACGTCGTCAGGGATCAGGCGCGACTTCAGCCCCTCTAGCCGGTGCGCGATATCCTCGGAGACGACCACCGCATTGGCGCCCGCCCGTTTGGCCAGCGCCAGGCTGACCGCGGGAACGCGCCCCCATTGCCCTTTGCCGTCGCGCGCATCATTCCAGACCCGGTGTTCCGTGGTATTCGGTCCGATAACGACGGATGCGACGTCCTTGACGTAAACCGGCCGCCCGTCCCGTGTCGAAATCAGCAACAGGCCGATGTCGGGAATCCCCGACAAGGTCTGGCCGGCCGAAACGTTCCGGACGATGCCGGCGTCCCGGACCTGGCCGGCCAGGAACGAACGATTGGCATCCTTCACCTTTGCGACGAGTTGCTGAAGCGTGACGCCGAACAGCGAGAGCTTCTCGGGGTCCGGCTCGACCTTGATCTCTTGAGCCG
>JBGPSI010000185.1:0-9705 GCA_041490045.1 Bradyrhizobium sp. | reverse complement strand
GGTCACCGCAAGCCCCGCGGCGGCAAGACCGAGCACCAGCCGGTCGGTATCCTCACCCATCGCCAGATGCTTGCCCTCGCGCACGACATCGCGGATGTCGCCGAACACGAAGAGATCGCCGGCTACCGTGCCCGACAGGCTCGCGACATCGTCGGCGTTACCGGTGACGAGGCCCGAGGCAAAACGGCTGGCGAAATGCGACGAGGAGTTTTCTTCGGTGACGGCGGCGCTCACCCGCTGCGACAGTTCTTCGCTCAAGGAAACATTCTTTTCCCGGGCGAGTTCGACGAAACTATCGGCAAGATCGGCATCACCGGCGGCCAGCGCCGCCTCGATGTTCTGCGTCACCGCGTCCTTGTTATTTCGTAGCGCAGAATTGATTCTGACATCGGCGAGTTCAGCAGGGTCGTCCTGCGCCGCCAAAACCGCAAAGGCGTCGTGGGCGTGAGGCCACGACAGCGCGCACGCGATCGCGCACACCGCCATACCCGTCACCGCCGAACCGATCCGCAGCCATTTCATCCCGAAACCCGGTATCTCCCGCTCCCTCAAGATGGTGTGCCGCTTTTAAGACACAACGGCCCCGACGAAAGAAGGGCTTCTCGGGGACGACAATATTGTGTCGAATTTGCATGAGCACATCAGCGTTCGGGGCACTAGGAATCACCAGTTCCCGCCAGTATGGTGCGCAGCACAATCCTGCTGCAGCGGGTTGCTTTTGTCCGGCTCGATTGCCACCCAAGGTGAAGATTATGTCCGACCATGCCGTTCCGCACTTCCACAACGATGCCGGCGTCTCGGTGATCGAGATCGGCTCGCAGGAGTTCATGTGCGTCGGCGCCAATCCGCCTTTCGATCATCCCCATGTTTTTCTCGATCTCGGCAACGACAACGAGATCATCTGCCCCTATTGCTCGACGCTGTACCGCTACGCCGCCGACCTCAAGCCCGGCGAAGCCCGCCCGCCCGAATGCGTCGTGAAGGATAAAGCCGCCTGATCGGGCGGTGGCGGCGTCACGCACTGTCTTCATCGCGGGTGCCGGGATCGGGGGATTGACGGCCTCGCTGGCGCTCGCGGCAAAAGGTTTTCGCGTCGTCATCCTGGAGAAGGCCGAACGGCTCGAGGAAGTTGGCGCCGGCCTGCAGCTCTCGCCCAATGCCAGCCGCGTGCTCTGCGACCTCGGCGTGCAGGACGCCCTTGCCGGACGCGCCGTCATCCCCGACGCCATCAGCGTGATGAGCGCGCGCCGCGGCGGCGAACTGATCCGCCTGCCACTCGGCGAAGCCGCCACGACTGCGGCCGGCGCGCCCTATTGGGTGGTGCATCGCGCTGATTTGCAGGAGGCGCTGCGGACGAAAGTAGGCGGACATCCCGACATTGAGCTGCGGCTCGGCTGCCAGTTCGAGGACACCGCCGCCCATGCCAAGGGCCTGACGGTGGTCAGCCGCACCGGCATGACGCGGAAACAGGATCTGGCGCTGGCGCTGATCGGCGCCGACGGCATCTGGTCGACCGTACGCCAACATCTGTTTCCCGAGGTGCAGCCGCGCTTCTCCGGGCTGATCGCCTGGCGCGGAACGCTGGAGGCGACCCAGTTGCCGCGCGAATATGCCTCGCGGCGGGTGCAGCTCTGGATGGGGCCGAACGCGCATCTCGTCGCCTATCCGATCGCCGGCGCGCGGCGGATCAACATGGTCGCGGTGGTGCCGGGAACCTGGAACCGGCCGGGCTGGAGCGCGCCCGCCGACGGCAACGAACTGAAAAACATTTTTGCCGCGCCGGCCTGGCCGGGCCCGGCGCGGATGATGATCGGCGCCGTCGATGCCTGGAAGAAATTCGCGCTGTTCACGCTGCCCGAGGGCAACGAATGGACCAAAGGTGCGATCGCGCTGTTGGGGGACGCCGCCCACGCCATGCTGCCGTTTGCCGCGCAAGGCGCCGGCATGGCGATCGAGGATGCGGCGGTGCTCGCCAAATGCCTGAGCGAAGCAGCGGGCGAAAACGGCGCCGGCATCCCGGCCGCGCTGCAGCGCTACGCGCAATTGCGCCGCGCGCGGGTGGCGCGGGTGCAGCGCACGGCACGGCGCAACGGCGCGATCTATCACCTCGCAGGCCCCATGGCGCTGGCGCGCGACCTCGCGATCAAGGCGATGGGCGCAAGGCAGATGCTGGCGCGGCAGGACTGGATTTACGACTGGCGGGTGTGAGCGGGATGGCATGGATATGGCGACCGTCATTGCGAGGAGCAAAGCGACGAAGCAATCCAACTTTCTTCGCGGCGCCAAAGCTGGATTGCTTCGCTCCGCTCGCAATGACGGAGGACACAGCTTCGCGATCTCGCGGCGCGTTTCGCGCGAGGTTTTATCGGTTCGTTCCGCCCTCTCTTGTCTGAGGGCGCAGGGAATGCCGGGCGCCCGATGCGCCCGATAGCCGCGTGTGCAATGAGTAGTGAGATGCGCACACGCGTTAGTCAGGTCACACCGGAATCACCCGGCATTCCCCGCGCAATGGTTTTACGGCTTATGTCGTACCCTCCCCGGCGATCGGCTTTCTTGCCACCGTCGCCCCCGAGAAGCTTGCTTCCCAGGAACTTGACGCCAGCGTCGAGGCGTCAGGACCATACGATTTTGCCGTCCGCAGGAAAGCGCTCTCGTCTTTAGCGCCGCTCGCGTCCATCGCATCCCGCCTCACGTCCGTGACGATCGCGAAACGCCCCTCAGGCGAGGCGGGACAGCGGCGGATAGGAAGGTGATTTGGTTGAATTGCGAAGCGGAATATTTTTGCGCGAGGGGCTGGACAGACTTTCGGTGATTTGCCCGCCGGGTTGATTTGTCGCAGCAGCAGAAGCGTATCCGCACTTGCGAGCGAACCGGCTTGTCCGCCGTAGCTCGACGAGCGAAGTCGGAAGCAGCCCGCAGCGGCACCTCCGAAAGCCCCATCGAAAATGCACCCGCCATTTGTCCGTCATGGCCGGGCTTGTCCCGGCATGACAACACGCAAAAATTGCGATCGCTAATAAACCGCTTTGCCCGAGCGCGACGGCGGCGCGGGCCGCGCCGACTGCGCGTCCCTGGCCGCCCGCGCGCCCTTCGCCGCATTGACCAGCGGCGCAGCCGATGGCGCCGTCGGGACCGCAGCGGGCGCCGGCGGCGAGGCATGGCATTTGTTCTTGCGCCAGGCTTCCTCGGCAAATTTCCGCTGGCCCTCGATCGCGATGGCCTCGTTGCGGTAGGCGAGTTCGGCCACCACCGGGCCGGCGACGCCGGTCTGGGCCTTGTCCATCAGGCCCTGCTGCTCGGCGGCACGGCCGGCGAGGTTCTGGCGCTCGGTCTCCAGCTGCTTGCAGTCGTAAAGCTCGTATTTGGCGGGATCGGCGAAGGCGGTCGACATGCTGTCGCCCATGCTGGCGCAGCCGGAGAGCCCGGCGCCGATCGCAAGCAGCGCCGCCAAGGCGGCGGCGCGCGTCACCGGGAGCTTCTGGAAAACGCCAGGGATAATGCCAGGGATCATGCGAGCTTTGCTAAACCGACAATGTTGAGGTTGCGTAAAGCAGCCGCCCGTGACCGGATTGAGGCTTTGCTTTAAGCACCACAGCAAAAATACTGTATTGGCGCATGATCTTATAGCCAAACCGCTCACGCTTTGGCGGATCATGGCTTAAGAACAGACCCCCGCGTTTTCTTTCAGGCCAGCCTCATTCCCTTGCCCCGGAAAACGCGCTAAGTAGCTGATCTCGCGACTAAAGCGGACGTGGCGGAACTGGTAGACGCAAGGGACTTAAAATCCCTCGATGGCAACGTCGTGTGGGTTCGAGTCCCACCGCCCGCACCACTCGTTCACCAAAATAAGATGCGCCAACTAGTGCTGGTTGCCAGAATCTGCAACCTGCAGGTACACTGAAAAATTGAGCAGCAAAGCACCACATGGCTAGCGCAGATCAACTTAAGGCGCTTTTGAAGGCATACGCCGAAGGCGATGCCGCTCAATTTCATTCGATTGCCATGCAAATTGCTGCCGGTGAGGCACGCAGCGGACACGGTAAGCTTGCCGAGGAGCTGCGGGATCTTATCGACAAGTCGCGGGCACGAGTGCCCTCGCCGGGCCCCTCTCCGATTCCGCTCGCACGCCCTCGCGGCGAGATCGCGGACCTTCTAACAGTCACGTATCCGCACACCCGCCTGCACGACCTAGTGCTTAGCGCCAGCACGAAGGCGATTCTGGAAAGGGTTGTTCGCGAACATAAGACCATACGAGACATACGCGCGCACGGCTTGTCTCCTCGCAAGAAGCTCTTACTGGTTGGCCCGCCGGGGACTGGAAAGACATTAACCGCCTCTGCAATCGCAGGCGAATTATCGTTGCCGCTTTTTGTAGTTCGCCTTGATCGGCTTATCACCCGTTTTATGGGCGAAACGGGAGCCAAGCTACGGTTGATCTTTGATGCTATCGCCCAAACCCGAGCTGTTTACCTGTTCGATGAGTTCGACAGCATCGGTTCTGAACGCGGCCTGAGCAATGACGTTGGCGAAATCCGCCGCATCGTAAATAGCTTCTTGCAAATGGTTGAGCAGGACGAATCAGACAGCCTAATCATCGCGGCCACAAACCATCCAACCATTCTCGACCGTGCCCTATTTAGGCGGTTCGACGACATCGTCGAATACTCACTCCCCAACGAGAAAGAAATCATTGCAGCTCTTAAGTTTAAATTTGTTTCGAGAAAAATTTCAGATGCCGTAAATTGGCGGGCATTGGCCAAAAGGGCCAAAGGCTTAAGCTATGCGGACGTCACTCGCGCCGCCAGCGACGCCATCAAGCATGCCCTGATCGAACGCCGTGAACTTACGAGTAAGGATCTGACCTCGGCGGTCACAGAGCGCAAAAGTGTGTTGGCGCATAGGAAGCCAATAAAATAGCACTCAAAGCAGATTTCAATGCCGCGCTATCCGCATCTGCTATTGGACAATCCTGCGGAAGCCGCCCGCTACACGGCGACGCGAGGACATTCTCCTCGCTTCAATCTACCTGATCGCGGCCGACCAACACATGCTGCGCAACTGCGCGGTGCGCCAGATGCTGCGCGTGCGCAACGGGGGCAATTCCCGGTTCAAGTGGGAAACGGTTTCTACGAGTCCCCCGGTATCATTTTGGCGTTCGAAAGCGACCCCAGTTTCCCGCTTGCATTCGAAAGCCTTGAGCTGCGCAAGAGCGGCATCGAGTTGCTGTCAGTCACGACGGATGCTGAAAACAGGACGGTGGCGACCGTCATCGTTCCAGACAACAAGATCACCCGATTTGTCAAGGTCTTGGAAGCCTATCGTGATGCCGTCCCCGGCAAGCACGATAATAAGAAACTTGTCGAGAGCATCGCCAACATCAAGCTCGCCACGTTGCGCGAGTTGTGGACAGATGATCCAGCCCTCTATCCGCCTGCCCACACGAGCTTTGTCTGGGAAGTTTGGCTGCGAGCGATTCAAGAAGGGGGCGAAGACCCGCTGGCCCGCTTGCGCCGCGCGGCGAATGATTTTGGATACGGGATCATCTCCAATGATCTAAGGTTTGTTGACCGAACCGTTATCCTGGTCCGTGGCACGCCGGAGCAATTGTCGCGGGGCGCTGAGGTCCTGGGTATCATTGCTGAAGTACGCAAAGCTAAGGCGACGGCCGACCTATATTCGACCCGCAGCGCGGAGGAACAGACCCTTGAGGTTGAGCAGACCCTCGCGAGGCTCACCCCACCCCCAGCAGGCTCGCCGGTGGTGGGCCTGCTAGATACAGGTGTGAACCGGGGCCATCCGCTCCTCGCGCCGGTCATCAGCGACGCCGATACACAAACGCTCAAGCAAGCATGGGGGGTTCACGACGGCAATCAAGGCGGCCATGGCACACAAATGGCAGGGCTTGCTCTGTATGGGGATCTAACGGAAGTCTTGGAAGGGGACAGCCCCATTGAACTTACCCACGGCCTTCAATCGTTGAAGCTCGTCCATCCGACGGATCATCACGACCCGGATCTTTACGGAGCTATTACGATCGAGGGCGTTTCTCGGCTCGAAGTCGATGCTACTCGACGGAAAATCTACTGCATGGCGATAACAACGACCGACGGCTTAGACCGTGGGCGACCATCCTCCTGGTCAGCTGCAATAGACAACCTCGCCTTCGGAGTCATCAACGACACCCCGCGAACGATCTTGATATCCGCGGGCAACACGGAAATCGCTGACAGGGCCGACTATCCTAACTCCAACGAAACTTCCCCAGTACATGATCCTGCACAATCATGGAATGCTCTGACCGTGGGCGGATACACCGACCGTGCCTTCATTGATACTGAGAGAAGCCCCGGCTGGACGGCTCTTGCGATCCGAGGCGATTTGGCCCCAAGCAGCACCACGTCAGTCACTTGGCCGCGCTCAAACAAGACGCCGCTAAAGCCAGACATCGTCATGGAAGCAGGAAATATGGGCTCGCCGCCAGACGGCGCCGACCCTGATTTTCTTCCGGAATTGCAAATGCTGACGACCAACTACGTGTTCGAAGCAGGCCGACCGCCACTCGCCGAGTTTAGGGATACGAGCGCCGCAACAGCTCTCGCCGCTAAGTTGGCCTGCGAGCTTGCGGCCCGATATCCGAACTATCGACCCGAAACAATCAGGGCTTTCATGGTCCACAGCGCCCGTTGGACGGACGCCATGCGTGAGCGGGTGAAGTATCAGGATGGCTCGCTTGATACCATCCGGCTGCTGCGGACTTTTGGGTACGGTGTGCCTGATCCAGAAATGCTGTTCTACAGCGCACAGAACAATCTGACGCTGGTCGCTGAAGAGATAATTCAGCCGTTCTTCCAGGACGAAGACAACTCGATTAAGAGCCGCGAGATCAAATACCATAACCTGCCCTGGCCCCGAGAGGCGCTGGAAGCGCTTCCGCTTAATACGCCCGTGGAGATGCGTGTCACGCTCTCATATTTCATCGAGCCCAGCCCAGGCGAGCGCGGCTGGGACAGGAAATACGGCTACCCATCACACGGTTTGCGGTTCAAGGTCATCCGACCTACTGAATCCCTTGAGCAATTCAAACTGCGGATCAACACTTACGACCGTGATGAGGACTATGACGAGGATCATGCGGGTGAAACCGGCTTTTGGGAGCTAGGCATCGGCAAGCCGACTAACGGTTCCGTCCATTCCAACACGTGGCACGGAAGTGCAGCTGAGCTGGCGCGTCGCGGACATATCGCCGTCCATCCGACCTTGGGTTGGTGGCGCACGCGAAAAAAGGAAGGCCGCTATGGCCAATCCGTACGCTACTCTCTGATTGTGTCCATATACACGCCGGAACAAGAGATCGACATTTACACACCAGTTGCGGTCCAGGTGGGCATCGAGGTTCCGATCGAGATATGATGCAACGCGGAAATGATTTACCCACAAGCTCCCTCTCGATGGCAGCGCCGCGTCTTGCGAAGCGAGACAGTCTACGTTGAAGGTCACGAGATGAAAAGCACTTCGCAACATCAACTCTCCGACCCTGCGCTGCCTCCGAAACCCGCGCTGCGCGTGGCGGTCGCCGGCCTCGGCGCGATCGGTCTCGCCGTCGCGGAGGCGCTCGACCGGGGCATTCCGGGCTGCGTGCTGGCGGCGGTGTCGGCCAATGACCGCGTCAAGGCGGCGGAACGGCTTTCGCATCTGGGTTGCCGCGTCCCGATGGTGACGATCGGCGAACTCGAGCCGCTGGCCGACATCGTCGTCGAATGCGCGCCCGCAAAACTGTTGCCTGGGATCGCCGAGCCGTTTCTGCGCGCCGGCAAGACCGTCATCGTGCTGAGCGCGGGCGCCCTGCTCGGCCATCCGCATCTGGTCGAGCTGGCCCGCGCCAGCGGCGGCCAGATCGTCGTTCCCACCGGCGCCCTGCTCGGCCTCGACGCGGTGACGGCCGCCGCCGAGGGTGAAATCCGCGCGGTGCGGATGATCACCCGCAAGCCGGTGCGCGGACTTGCCGGCGCGCCCTATCTCGCCGAACACAACATCGAGATCTCGGACATCACCGAACCCCTGTGCGTTTTCAGGGGCACGCCGCGCGAGGCGGCGGCAGGCTTTCCGGCCAACCTCAACGTCGCGGTGGCGCTTTCGCTCGCGGGCATTGGCGCGGACAAGACCACGCTCGAGATCTGGGCGGACCCTGCGCTGACGCGCAACACCCACCGCATCGAGGTCGATTCGGATTCGGCCAGTTTTTCGATGGCGATCGAAAACATTCCGAGCGACAATCCAAGGACCGGCCGGATCACCGCGCTGTCGGTGATCGCCTATTTGCGCAAGCTGAGCGCACCGCTGCGGGTCGGATCGTGATCGCCCGCAACCGGCGGTGACCATGAGGCATCCAACAATCGAGCAAGAGCTGGCATAGAATGAGCGCTGAAAAGAATGCCAAGGCGCCGGACATCGCGTTTGCGTCCATTTCCGATACGCTTGCCCGACTTCAAGTAGCCGCAGAGACGGGGCTTACCGGCGTCGAGGCGGAATCGCGCCTGAAGCGGCATGGCGCCAACGAAGTCGCCATTCAGAAGGGGCATCCGCTCCTCTCCTTCCTCGCGAAATTCTGGGGTCTGTCGGCGTGGATGCTGGAATTGATCATGCTCCTGTCGGCGGTGCTCGGGAAATATTCAGATCTCGCAGTCGTCAGCGCGCTGCTGGTCGTCAATGCCATACTGGGTTTCGCGCAGGAGCGCCGCGCGGCCGGCGTCGTGGAGACGCTGCGGCAACGCTTGCGGGTCAGCGCGCGGGTTCGGCGGGATTCGACCTGGCAGCTCATTCCCGCCCGGGAGCTGGTCCCCGGCGATATCGTCCGGGTGCGCCCCGGAGACATCGTTCCGGCCGATGTGAAGCTGCTCACGGGGACGTTGAGCGTCGATCAGTCGGCTCTCACCGGCGAATCGCGAGATGTAGAGCGTGCACCGGGCGAGGTGCTCTCGTCGGGCGCGATTGTGCGTCGGGGCGAAGGCAACGGCGTGGTCATGCTGACCGGCGCGAAAACCTACTTCGGCCGCACGACCGAGCTCGTGCAGGAAGCGCGGCCGAAACTCCACATCGAGGCCGTGGTCGGGAAGGTCGTTCGCTGGCTCTTCGTCATCGTCGGCGCCGTACTCGCCGTCGTGATCGTGATGTCGTTGATCCGCGGGACGCCCCTCACCGAGATGGTCCCGCTCATGCTCGTCCTGCTGATGAGCGCGGTACCCGTGGCGCTGCCGGTGATGTTCACCGTCAGCATGGCGGTCGGATCGAAGGAGTTGGCCAGGCGCGGCGTGCTGGTCACGCGCCTCAGTGCCGCAGAGGACGCGGCGACGATGGACGTGCTCTGCGTCGACAAGACCGGAACGATTACCGTGAACCGGCTGACGGTTACGGATGTGATCCCCCTCGGGCAAGCTACCGAAACCGAGGTGTTGCAGGCCGGCGCACTTGCCTCCCAGGCGGCCAATCAGGACCCGATCGATCTCGCCTTCCTGGCAGCCGCGCACGATCGGCATGTCTTTGACGACAAGATGCCGGCTGTCACGCCGGTCTCGTTCGCGCCGTTCGATGCGAAAACTCGGCGGACTGAAGCCGTCGTCGAGCAGAACGGGCAGCGGCTGCGTTTGATGAAGGGTGCCGTTCGAACCATCGCCGAAGCCTGCGGGCTGGAACCCGTTGCGATCAAGG
>JBGPSI010000184.1:0-9770 GCA_041490045.1 Bradyrhizobium sp. | reverse complement strand
AGCGCGTATTGCGCTTCCGGGTTGCCGGCATCGGCGGCTTGCCGGAGCAACTCGGCGGCGCGCTTGACGTCCTGCGGCAGCGACTGTCCGTCGAGATAGAGTAGCGCCAGATTATAGGCCGCCTTGGCGTTGCCGAGCTTTGCCGACGACGCCAGCAGCTTGACCGCCTCCTCGCGGTTCTGTGCGCCGCCGCGGCCTTCCAGCCGCATCATCGCCAGGGCAAACATGGCTTCGCGGTCGCCGGCGTCGGCGGCGCGCTTGTACCAGTCGGCGGCCTTGGCGAAGTCGCGCTTGACGCCGAGCGCATTGGAGTAGAGTTCGCCGAGCATGGTCATCGCCTTGGGATCGCCGGTCGCCGCGCGCTGGCTCGCCAGGTCGAACGAGGTCTTGTACATGCCGCGCTGATAGGCGCCGTAGACCAGATCGACATTGGGATCGTCGGGGGCCGGCGCCGGCGTGACGGTTGCGGCCGGCGCGGGCGTGGCCTCGGGCTTCGGCGTTGCCGCCGGCGCCGGAGGCTTTTTGGCGACCGCGGGCGGTTTGGCTTTCGGCGCCGCGGCCGGCTTGGCGGGTTCGGCGGCCGGAGGCGTCGGCGAGATCTGCGCCGCGGCGCTTGCCGTCCAGATCAGGCAGAACAGCAGGGTAGATATGGGACGCAGGCGCTGCATGTTTCCGCGCTACCCCTGTTCGGCCCGGGCTTTTCCGGCCGCCACGTGCGCCTGCCGGATCGCCTGCTCGACGTCCTTCAGTGCCGCAGCCGCGCCGCGCGGATCGGCCCAGACGAAATCGCCGACCAGCACGAAATCCGCGCCATTGCCGGCAAATTCATAAGCCTCCTCGCGCGAGGCTGCAAAGCCGACGCAGGGCGGCTCGAACAGTTCGGCCCACCATGAGAGGCGCTCGGCGATCGCCTCGACCGAGGGCCGCTGGCCCTTCGCATCGGGCTCGCCGAACAGCACGTAATCCGCGCCGAGTTCGCCCGCGCTCATCGAATCGTGCCGCGTCGCCAGCCCCCCGACGCCTGCAATGCGGTCGGGCCTCAGCGACGGCAGCGCGTCCTCGAGCGCCGCGATGCCGGTCAGATGCGCGCCGTCGGCGCCGCCGCGCGCGACCAGTTCGACATGACCGTCGAGCAAGAGCGCGGCGCCTGCATTCTGGATCGCAGGCGCGAGCGCCTTGATCCGCGAGATCATGGTGCGCTGGTCGGTTGGCTTCAGCCGAACCAGCACCGCCGCGACATCGGCTGACGCGAGCAGGCCGGGCAGGCCGGCGATCAGGGATGAGGGATCGTCCACCTCTTGTGTCGCGAGATAGAGACGCGGCACGGGACGCGGCGGAGCGGGTTTAGTGGCCAATCTATGCCGCCTTCTTTTCCAGCTCGGCCTTCCATTCGCCCTTGGTCGCCAGCGAATTCATCCGCGCGCGGTGGATGAAGGCGCGCTGGCCCGCGGCGATATTCTCAGGCTTGCCCGACCACGCCTTTTGCGGCGCCGCCTGCAGCGCGCGGCCGTAGGAGAAGGTGAGAGACCATGGCAGGCCGCCGATCCGGTGCATGGCGTCGAGATGCGCGGTCGCCTCCTCGTCGGATTGCCCGCCGGAAAGGAAGGCGATGCCGGGCACCGCGGCGGGAACGCAAGCTTTCAACATCCGCACGGTTTTCTCCGCGACCTCCTCGACGGATGCCTGCTTCGGGCTCTTCTTGCCTGATATCGCCATGTTGGGCTTCAGGATCATGCCTTCCAGCGCGACGCGCTGAACCCGCAATTCCTGGAAGGTCTTGTTGAGCACACGGCTCGTGACTTCGAAACAGCGGTCGATATCGTGATCGCCATCCATCAGCACTTCCGGCTCGACGATCGGAACGATCTGCGCGGCCTGGCAAAGCGCCGCGTAGCGCGCCAGCGCGTGGGCATTGACGTGGATCGCGGTCATGGTTGGAATGCCCTGGCCGATATCGATCACCGCGCGCCATTTCGCGAACCGAGCGCCGCGCTCGTAATATTTCTTCAGCCGCTCGGCGAGCTTGTCGAGCCCGACGGTGACGAGCTCGCCGGGGCATTGCGGCAGGCTCTGCGTTCCCTCATCGACCTTGATGCCGGGGATCGCGCCGGACTGCTCGATCAGCTTGACCAGCGGCGTGCCGTCCTTCGCGTTCTGCCAGATGGTCTCGTCGTAGAGGATGACGCCGGAAATGAAATGGCTCATCGCCTCGGAGGAGCGGAACAGCATCTCGCGATAGTCGCGGCGCGTCTCCTCGGTCGAAGGCACGTTGATGGCGTCGAAGCGCTTCTTGATGGTGCCGGTGGATTCGTCGGCGGCCAGGATGCCCTTGCCGGGCGCGACCATGGCAAGGGCGACCTTGTTGAGATCGGCGAGATTCATCGATGCCTCCTCCAGAGCAGGGACGCTTTGCAAGTCAAACTAGACCGTTCTCGGGCAAGACCCAAGAAACCTGCCAAGAAACCCGCCAGGAAGCCTGGCCGGGAAGGCGGGCTGCGGGAACAGCGGGGCAGGCGGCTCGTTCAGGCGGAGCCGCCGGTCATGCGACTTTCGGATCAAGTTCGCCCTTGACGTAACGCTTGGCCATCTCGGCCGTGGTCAGGACCTTCTTGATCTTGCCGGCCTGGCCGGCAGTATTGAATTCCTGCAGCCGCTGCTTGCACAGCTTGGCCATCGCTTCCATCGCGGGCTTGAGATATTTGCGCGGGTCGAATTCTTCCGGATTGTCCTTCAGCACTTTGCGGATCTGCCCGGTCATCGCCATCCGGTTGTCGGTGTCGATGTTGATCTTGCGCACGCCGTTCTTGATGCCGCGCTGGATCTCGGAAACCGGCACCCCCCAGGTCGGCTTCATCTTGCCGCCGTTGGCGTTGATGATGTCCTGCAGGTCCTGCGGCACCGAGGACGAGCCGTGCATCACCAGATGCGTGTTGGGCAGCTTGCGGTGGATTTCCTCGATCACGCCCATGGCGAGGATGTCGCCGTCCGGCTTGCGGGTGAATTTGTAGGCGCCGTGCGAGGTGCCCATCGCGATCGCCAGCGCGTCGACCTTCGTCTCCTTGACGAACTTCACCGCCTCGTCGGGATTGGTGAGCAGCTGGTCGTGGGAGAGTTTTCCTTCGGCGCCGTGGCCGTCTTCCTTGTCGCCCATGCCGGTCTCGAGCGAGCCGAGCACGCCGAGTTCGCCTTCCACCGAGATGCCGCCGAGATGGGCCATGCTGGTAACGGTCCTGGTGACGCCGACATTGTAATCCCAGTCGGCCGGCGTCTTGCCGTCGGCCTTCAGCGAGCCGTCCATCATGACCGAGGTGAAGCCGGCCTGGATCGCGGTCATGCAGGTGTCGGGGCCGTTGCCGTGATCGAGATGCACGCAGACCGGGATCTGCGGATAGATTTCGGTCACCGCGTCCATCATGTGCTTGAGCATCACGTCATTGGCGTAGGAGCGCGCGCCGCGCGAGGCCTGGATGATCACGGGCGCGTCGAGCGCGGAGGCCGCTTCCATGATCGCGAGCGCCTGCTCCATGTTATTGATGTTGAAGGCCGGCACGCCGTAATCGTGTTCCGCCGCGTGGTCGAGCAATTGACGCAACGTGATGCGAGCCATGTGTTCTGTTCTCCGCGTTGGGGCCGGTAGCCCGATATGGAATAAAAATTCAGCCTATCCTCAAAACTTCGACGCCCGGCAAGGGTTTCCCTTCCATCCATTCAAGAAACGCGCCGCCTGCGGTCGAAACATAGGAAAAATCGCCGGCCACCCCGGCCTGGTTCAGCGCCGCCACGGTGTCGCCGCCGCCGGCGACCGAAATCAGCTTTTTGGCCTTGGTCCGGCTAGCGGCGTGCTTGGCCGCCGCTACCGTGCCGTGGTCGAACGGCGTCATCTCGAAGGCGCCGATCGGGCCGTTCCAGACCAGCGTCGCGGCGTCGTCGATCGCGGCATCGATCCGCGCGATCGACTGCGGGCCGACGTCGAGGATCATGCCCTCGGCGGGGATCGCGTCGAGGCCATAGGCCTGCGACGGCGCATTGGCTTCGAATTTGAACGCGACCACGGCGTCCACGGGGAGGATGATCGCACAATTGGCGGCTTTCGCCTTTTCGATAATCCGCAAGGCGGTTGCCGCCAGGTCCTTCTCGGCCAGCGACTTGCCGATGCCGATGCCCTGGGCGTGCAGGAAGGTGTTGGCCATGCCGCCGCCGATCACCAGCGCATCGACCTTGCGCACGAGGTTTTCCAGAAGGTCGATCTTGGTGGAAACCTTGGCGCCGCCGATGATCGCGATGACAGGCTTGGTCGGGTGCTCCAGCGCCTTAGCCAACGCGTCCAGTTCGGCCTGCATGGTGCGGCCGGCATAGGCCGGCAGTTTGTGGCCGAGGCCTTCGGTCGACGCATGCGCCCGGTGCGCCGCCGAGAACGCGTCGTTGACCCAGATGTCGCCGAGTTTTGCCAACTCAGTCACGAAGGCGGGATCGTTCTTTTCTTCCTCCTTGTGGAAACGGGTGTTTTCCAGGCAGAGGATGTCGCCGTCCTTCATGGCGGCGACGGCTGTTTGCGCTGATACGCCGATGCATTCGTCGGCGAACGCCACCGGCTTTCCGATCACCTTGGAAAGCTCCGCGGCGACCGGCTTCAGCGATTCCTTGGGGTCGCGTCCCTTGGGCCGGCCGAAATGCGCGAGCAGGATGACCTTGCCGCCCTTGGCCGATATCTCGGTGATGGTGGGCGCGACGCGCTCCAGCCGCGTCGTGTCGGTGACGCGACCGTTTTCCATGGGCACGTTGAGATCGACGCGCAGCAGGACGCGCTTGCCCTTCACGTCGACGTCATCGAGAGTGCGGAATGTTTTTGGCATGTGACGTCACAGGTTAGAGGGGAAGGTCGCGCTCGGGCGGATTCCCTTCCTGCCTGGTCGTCACCTTCGTGCCCTGGCGAAAGCCGTACACGATGAACGCGATCAACAGAACCGCGCCGGGAATGCCGATCCAGGCCGGAAGGGTCATCAAGCGCCCCTACAGCAGTTTCCCCATCGCCACGGCGGTGTCCGCCATGCGGTTCGAAAAACCCCATTCATTGTCGTACCACGACATCACCCGCACCAGCGTGCCGTTCTGCACCTTGGTCTGGTCCATGTGGAAGGTGGAGGAATGCGGGTCGTGGTTGAAGTCGATCGAGACGTTCGGCGCGGTGGTGTAGCCCAAGATGCCCTTGAGCTGCTGCTCCGAGGCGCGCTTCATCGCCTCGTTGATTTCCTTCGCATCGGTCTTGCGCGAGGCGACGATCTTGAGATCGATCACCGAGACGTTCGGCGTCGGCACGCGGATCGCGACGCCGTCGAGCTTGCCCTGCAATTCGGGCAGCACGAGGCCGATCGCCTTGGCCGCACCGGTGGAGGTCGGGATCATCGACATCGCCGCCGCCCGGCCGCGATAGAGATCCTTGTGCAGGGTGTCGAGCGTCGGCTGGTCGCCGGTATAGGCATGGATCGTGGTCATGAAGCCGGTCTCGATGCCGACGGTGTCGTTCAGCACTTTTGCGACAGGCGCGAGGCAGTTCGTGGTGCAGGAGCCGTTGGAAACGACCAAATGATCCCTGGTCAGCTTGTCGTGGTTGACGCCGAAGACGATGGTGGCGTCGGCGTTCTCGCCGGGCGCCGATATCAGCACGCGCTTGGCGCCGGCGGTAAGGTGCTGGGAAGCCTTGTCCTTGGCGGTGAAGAGGCCGGTGCATTCCAACGCGATGTCGACGCCCAGCGCCTTCCACGGCAGCTTGGACGGATCGCGCTCGGCGGACACCTTGATCTTGCCGTTGCCGAGGCTGATCGAGTCGCCGTCGACGGTGACCGTGCCGGGGAAGCGGCCGTGCACGGAATCGAAGCGCAACAGATGCGCATTGGTCTCGACCGGTCCGAGGTCGTTGATGCCGACCACCTCGATGTCCTTGCGGCCGGACTCGGCGATGGCCCTCAGGATGTTGCGGCCGATGCGGCCAAACCCGTTGATTGCGACCCGGACTGCCATTCAACTTCTCCTCAAAGGTTCAAAAATCCGCCGTTTTGCAGGCGGTTTGGCCGTTTCTTTGCCGTTCTTGGCTATTTCATGCCCTGAATAAATGATCGTTGCAATGCATCATAATCCCGATCGTTCCGATAGGGTTACCTGCAAGGCTACTTGGCATTCAGGCGCTTTGACGCGGCCTCGACCACCGCCTCGGCCGTGATCCCGAAATGCTTGTAAAGCGCCTTCGCCGGCGCGCTGGCGCCGAACGAGTGCATGCCGATGAAATCGCCGTCCGGGCCGATCACCGCGTCCCAGCCGAAGCGGACCGCAGCCTCGATCGCGATCTTGACCGGGGCGTTGCCGATGATGGTCCTGCGGCGCTCCGCCGGCTGCGCCAGCAGGAGTTCGAGCGAGGGCACCGAGACCACCCGCGTCGCAATGCCGCGCCCGGCCAGTTCTTTCTGGGCGGCGACGGCGATCTCGACCTCCGAGCCCGACGCATAGAGCGAAACCTTGGCCGCGCCCTGGGCTGCGACCAGCTCATAGCCGCCGTGGCTGCACAGGTTGCCGGCGCTGGCCGTGGTGCGCGCGGGCGTCAGGTTTTGCCGCGACAGCGCCAGCACGGTGGGGCCGGTGGTGTTTTCCAGCGCCAGTTGCCAGCATTCGGCGGTCTCGACCGCGTCGGCGGGGCGGAACAGGCGCATGTTCGGCATCGCGCGCAGCGCCGCGAGGTGCTCGACCGGCTGGTGCGTCGGGCCGTCTTCGCCGAGTCCGATCGAATCATGGGTCATGATGTAGACGACGGGCGTGTGCGACAGCGCCGCGATCCGCATCGAGGGCCGCGCGTAATCAGTGAAGCACAGGAATGTGCCGCCGGCCGGCACAAAGCCGCCATGGGTCGAAAGGCCGTTCATGGCCGCAGCCATCTCCATCTCGCGGATGCCGTAATGGATGTAGCGGCCGCTGTAGTCGCCGGGCTGCACTTCTTTCAGGCCTTTGGTGCGGGTGTTGTTGGACGGCGTCAGGTCGGCCGAGCCGAGCACCAGTTCCGGCATGATGGGCACCAGCACGTCGAGCACCATCTCGCTGGCCTTGCGGGTGGCGACCGTCGGCGGCTCGGCGACGAGCTTTTCCTTCAGCTTGCGGATCGTCTCGCCGAGCGCGTCCGGGCGCTTGCGGTCGATCACCCGGCGCATGAATTCGCTGCGCACGGCTTCGGGCTTCGCCTCGAAGCGGCTGAGCCAGTCGGCATTGGCGCTGGCGCCCTGCTTGCCGACATTGCGCCAGGCCGCCAGCACATCCTCGGGGATTTCGAACGGTCCGTAGTTCCAGCCCAAAGCCTTCTTGGCGCCGGCGAGTTCTTCGGCGCCAAGCGCCTCGCCATGGGCTTTCGAGGTGCCGGCCTTGTGCGGCGCGCCGAAGCCGATCGTGGTCTTGCAGGCGATCAGCGAGGGACGGTCGGAGGATTGCGCGTCGGCAATCGCGGCGGCGATCGCCTTCTGGTCGTGGCCGTCGATCCGCACCGCGTTCCAGCCATGCGCCTTGAAGCGCGCCACCTGGTCGACATTGTCGGTCAGTGTGATCGGGCCGTCGATGGTGATGCCGTTGTCGTCGTAGAGGAAGATCAGCTTGCTGAGCTTGAGATGGCCGGCGAGCGCAAGCGCCTCATGACTGATGCCTTCCATCAGATCGCCGTCGGAGCACAGCACATAGGTGTAGTGATCGACGATATCCTCGCCGAATTCCGCCGCCAGCAGCCGCTCGGCCAGCGCCGAACCGACCGAGAAGGCGACGCCCTGGCCGAGCGGGCCGGTGGTGGTCTCGACGCCGGAGGTGATGAAATTCTCCGGATGTCCTGGGGTCTTTGAGCCGAGCTGGCGGAAATTCTCGATCTCCTCGATCGTCACGTCCTCGTTGCCGGTGAGGTACAACAGCGCGTACAGCAGCATCGAGCCGTGGCCGGCCGAGAGGATGAAACGGTCACGGTCCGGCCAGCGCGGATCGGCGGCGTCGAATTTCAAAAATTGCGTGAACAGCACGGTGGCGATGTCGGCTGCGCCCATTGGCAGACCGGGATGGCCGGATTTGGCCTTCTCGACAGCATCCATCGCCAGTGCGCGGATCGCATTGGCCATACGGGAATGATCGACGCGCGTCATGATGAAAATCCGCCTGAATTGAGCCGCTTGGTGGCGAATCGCCCGCTGGCGAGCGGCCTCGGCACGAGCGATGTTGGCAACGGGAGTCAAGGGCTGGATAGCACCTCGGTTCCCGGAGTCCAAGGCAATGAAACGCCGCTCCGGCCGGAAAAGTTGCTTAGCGGTGCATAGCTTGCAACCGCCGTTGCGCTGGCCTTGCTTGCCACGTAAATTTCATCCTCTAAGCGCTTGCCGAACCGGTAATTTTCCGGGTCCGGCGGCTTCAATCAAAGGTGCGCGTTGACGCATGAGTGATCGCCCCGCGAACGGTTCGGCCACCATCGAGCCCTCATTGGCCGATATCGACATTGCTACACGCCGGCTGATGGCAGCGCTCGAAGCGCTGGAAAGCGCGGTCGAGCGGCGCCGCGAAGCCGACCGCGACGAGAACGAACTGGCGAGCCGGATCCAGGCGCTGGGTGCGGACCGCTCACGGCTCGCCGACGAACTCGACGGATCGCTGGTGAAATCGCGCCGGCTCGAGCGCGTCAATCGCGAGATTGCCGACCGGCTGGATGCCGCAATCGGCACCATCCGCTCGGTACTCCATGCCGGAGAGGACTCATGAGCCACATCAACGTCACCATCAACGCCCGGCAATACCGGATGGCCTGCGAGGAAGGCGAGGAGGTGCGGCTTCTAAAACTCGCCGAGAGCCTGGAATCGCGCATCCAGAGCCTGCGCGGCAAGTTCGGCGAGATCGGCGACGCGCGGCTGACCGTGATGGCGGCGCTGACGGTGTGCGACGAGTTGCTCGACACCGGCGCGCGCGTCCGCAAGCTCGAGGAGGAACTCGAGGCACTGCGCGGCGTGCGCGCAGCAGCCGCCGAACGCGCCCGCGCCACCCAGGTCGCGGTGGCCAATGCGCTCAACTCCGCCGCCGACCGCATCGAACGCACCACGCAGGTGCTGAACCGCACCATCGGCGGCGGCGTCGCGATCGGGTGACGCCGCGCACTTACCCTCCAGAGGGGGGTAAACAAGGCACCAATGCTTCACCCTGACTCGTTCGAACCGGCAAACCGCCCGCGTTAACGCTGGCGGTTTGGGGCAACCGTGGTTACATTGACTTTGCGAAGCTGTGTCGCGCGTCAGGAGCCATATATCCCCGGGGCCTTATCGATCCTTCAGGGAACTGTCCCTGGCCAGGTCCGTGGACTTGGTCATATGGTGCCCACCTACTTTCGTAGGGAACTCCGGGATCGAGCGCTCCAACGGCCATCGCGGCTTCGCACTTTTGTTTCTTTGTTGTTGCCGCAAATACCTCCCGTCATGCCCCGCGAGAGCGGGGTATCCAGTACGCCGCAGCTTCGCGGTTCTATCACCGGCGCCTCTGGAATACCGGATCACCCGCTTTCGCGGGTGATGACAGCGAGGCGAGTGATGACAGCGAAGCGGGCGGTGGCAGCGAATGTGACGTCGCATGTCCCGTACCGCCGACCCTCCATCCAAGGCTGAACTTCGCGCCGCCGCGCTCGCCGCGCGCGACGCGTTGAGCGACAAGCAGCGGGCCGCGGCGGCGCAGGCGATCGCAAAACGCGGATTGCCGGTTGAAATCGCGCCTGGCGCGGTCGT
>JBGPSI010000183.1:0-9847 GCA_041490045.1 Bradyrhizobium sp. | reverse complement strand
GATATCGCCATCACCGGCGAGGGATTCTTCAAGATCCAGATGCCGGACGGCACCTATCAATATACCCGCGACGGCACCTTCCAGATGGACAACCAGGGCCGCATCGTCAACGCCCAGGGCAATCTGGTGCAGCCCGCGATCACGATCCCGCAGAATGCGTCGGGCCTCACGGTCAACGCCCAGGGCCAGGTCTCGGTGACGCTGCCGGGCTCGACCACCTCGACCATCATCGGCCAGATCGGCCTGACCCGATTCATCAACAAGGCCGGCCTGCAGCCGGTCGGAAACAATTTGTTCACCGACACGCCCTCGTCCGGCCCCCCGCAGGACGGCCTCGCCACCGCCGAGGGTTATGGCAGCCTGACGCAAGGCAGCCTCGAACAGGCCAATGTCGACGTGGTTTCGGAAATGTCCGATTTGATCGCCGCCCAGCGCGCCTACGAAATGAACGCCAAGGTGGTCAGCGCCGCCGACCAGATGATGCAAACCACTTCCGCGCTGTTCCGCTGAGGGAGCTGACGATGACGATACGCACCCTGTTCGCCGCAGCCGCCCTGCTCGCCGCCGCCGTCGCGCCCGCGCTGGCCCAGGCCGGCGACGACGTCATCGTGGCGCCGGCGCTTCGCGCCAACGTCACCGTCACCAGCGACCTGGTGCGGATCGGCGACGTCATCGACAATGCGGGCGCGGCGGCGCAGATCGCGATCTATCGCGCGCCCGATCTCGGCACCACCGGCTCGCTGCCGGCCGAGCAGGTGCTCAACGCGTTGCGGGCGCATCAGGTGATCGGTGTCGATACCAGGGACATCAAGGTGATTTCAGTGACGCGCGCGGCGCGGACGCTGGACGGCAAGGAGATCGAACTTCAGGTCGCCCGCGCGCTGGAGCACCGCAACGGCCTCGGCGCCGCCGCCAACCTCAGCCTCACCTTCGATCGGGACGTACAGGATTTGAAGCTCGACGCCTCGAACACCGGCGCGATGCAGCCGGTTTCGGCCCGCGTCGACCAGCGCAGCGGCCGCTTCGACGTCAGTTTCGAGATCGGCAACGATGCCGGCACGCCGCCGATGAAACTGCGCTTTACCGGCACTGCGGTCGAGACCGTGGAAGCCGCGGTGCTGGCCCGCGACGTCGAGCGCAACGAGATCCTGAAATCCTCCGACGTGGTGACTGAGCGGCGGCCGAAAGCCGCCGTGGGTAGCGACGCGGCCGTTCGCGACCGCGCGATCGGAATGCAGATGCGCAAGCAGCTGCGCGCCGGCCAGGCGCTGCGGACCGCCGATCTCGCCAAGCCCGATCTGGTGACGCGCGACCAGAGCGTCACCCTGATCTACCAGTCGACCGGTCTCTATCTCACCGCCAGCGGCAAGGCGATGGAGAACGGCACCGAAGGCGATGTCGTCAACGTCCTCAATCTGCAATCGAAGCGCACGGTGATGGGCACAGTGGTTGGCCGCGGCCAGGTCGCGATATCCATCGCAACGCCCCGCTTCCTCGCCCCCGCCTCGCCGGATCAGACGTCGTCGATTTCGCCAACTGCGGCACCGGTTGCGGTCGCCGCCACCACTTCGCCCGCCGCTCCAAAAGCCGAGTAATGTTCATGTTCAGGTTCAGTTGCAGACGTTTCCTTGTTACCGGCGCATCGCTGATGGTGCTGTCCGTCGCCAGCGGATGCTCGTCGATCGACCGGCTGTCCCAGATCGGCGAACAGCCCAAGCTGGCGGCGATCGAAAACCCGACGACGCAGCCCGGCTACAAGCCGGTGCAGATGCCGATGCCAAAGCCGGAAGCGGTGTCCTACAACGCCAACTCGCTGTGGCGGAACGGCTCGCGCTCGTTCTTCAAGGACCAGCGTGCCCACCAGATCGGCGACCTCCTGACCGTCACCGTCAACATCACCGACCAGGCCAACTTCGCCAACGAGACCCAGCGCAGCCGCACCAACAAGGAAGATTCCGGGATCACCGACTTCATCGGCGCCAAGACGCTGGGCGTCACCGCGGCCAAGGTGCTGCCGGGCCGCATCCTGACGGCGGATTCGACCGCCTCCAGCGACGGCAAGGGCTCGGTGCAGCGGCAGGAAAGCCTGCAGACCAGCGTTGCCGCCGTGGTCACGCAGCTGTTGCCGAACGGCAATCTCGTGGTCGAAGGCAAGCAGGAGGTCCGGGTCAATTTCGAAGTCCGCGAACTGATCGTCGCCGGCATCGTGCGCCCCGAGGACATCCAGAGCGACAACACCATCGATTCCTCGAAGATCGCCCAGGCCCGCATCGCCTATGGCGGCCGCGGCCAGATCATGGATGTGCAGCAGCCGCGCTACGGCCAACAGGTGATGGACGTGCTGCTGCCGTTCTAACTTTGGGCATGATCCGGAAAAGTGGGAACCGGTTTTCCGAAGGAGACGATGCCGAAACGATAAAGAGCTCCCACATCACATCGCGAACCTAGGCGCGATGCGATGTAATACGCGGCCTCCGGCAGCTCCCCTGCCGGAGGCCGCGATCGTTTTTCCTGCCCATCGTCGGAAGTCCCTCTCACTCGCTCAGCTGTTGTCGCCCCAATTCAGCCGCCCGACAAGTTCTTCAACCAACGTCATTGCATGCACTTGCGGACGAACTGGATCCGGTCGAGCAGCCCGAGGCCTTGCGCTTCGGCCTGCTTGCGGCAGCCTTCGCGCCTGTCCAGTCGCAGTTCGACTTTTTGCAGCAGACCGAGGCCGATATCGCCGGAGACCTGCGGCGCGGCGCCCTCCGCAGCCGAGGCTTTGACGGCATCGGCTGACGGTCCGTCGCCGGCGGCCCTTGCCGCGTCCTCAAGACGTTTGAGATCTGCGGGACTCAGTTTCGGCCGGTCGATATTCAGCGCGATCTTGTTCAGCTTGCCGGTGAAGGTGAACGGCGTGCTGTAGTCGTCGTCATCAACCGGCGTGCCGGTGTCGGACCCGATATCGAGCGACTCGTCCCACTGCAGGATGAGGGGCAGCGTATGCTCCATTTTTTCGGTCGCGACCGCATTGCCGTCGACCTTCAGCACGCCGGTGCCGCCGGCTCCGATACCGCTATAGTCGCCGAACACCATGGTTGCCGCGCCGAGACCGTCATATTTGAAGTCGAACTCGATCTGGTGCTTCCCGGGGGTCAGCTCCGGTCCCTCCCAGCGCACGCGCTTGAGATCGACCAGGTTCCAGAGAAATACGGGCTTGTTCTTCAGCAGGTAGAAGCCGTAGCCGCCGAACCGTCCGCCCTGCGTGATCAGCATGCCCTCGGCACCGCCTTGCGGAATCTCGACATCGGCCTTGAAATTGTAGGAGGTGTTGAGCACGCTCGGCGCATCGCCGTTCGGCGTGCCGGTGATCGGCCGCGTCCAGGTGAAGAAGGTACGACCGGCGCTGAGGCTTGGCCGCGGCGTTACCAGCCGCCCGGCCACTGAAGAATCCAGCGGCAGCACCTGATATTTTTGCGCCTCCTTCCAGAACAGATCCTGCATCTCCTTCAGCTTGCCAGGGTTCTTGGCCGCAACATCTTCATACTGCGTCCAGTCGTTCCTGAGATCGTAAAGCTCCCAGGGATAATTGAGCGGGCTTGGCAGCTTGATGCCTGCGGTAACCCATGGCGGCCGCAACACCTTGGTGCTGGCGATCCAGCCGTCGTGATAAATCGCGCGGTCGGCGAACATCTCGAAATACTGCGTCGTGTGCGTCGAGGGTGCGTCGGCGTTCTTCTTGTCGAAAGTGTACATCATGCTGACGCCCTCCATCGGGCTCTGCTTGATGCCATCAACGACCTTCGGCTCCTTGATACGGGCCGCCTCGAGGATGGTCGGCGCGATATCGATGACGTGGTGGAACTGGTTGCGAATCCCGCCTTTGTCCGTGATCACCTTCGGCCACGAGATCGCCATGCCCTGCCGGGTGCCGCCGAAATGCGACACGATCTGCTTGGTCCAGGAGAACGGCGTATCGAACGCCCACGCCCAGCCGATCGACATGTGGCCGTAGGTGCGGTCGGTGCCCCAGACGTCGTAGAAATATTTGAGCTGTTCCTCGACCGACGGGTTGGCCTGGTTGAACATCGCCACTTCGTTCGGCGTACCGTTCGGCTGGCCCTCGGCGCTCGTGCCGTTGTCACCGTTGATATAGATGATCAGCGTGTTGTCGAGCTTGCCGAGGTCGTCGACCGCCTGAATCACGCGGCCGATCTCGTCATCGCAGTAAGCGACGAAAGCCGCGAAGACGTCAGCCTGCCGGATGAACAGCTTTTTTTCGTCGGCGTTGAGCTGGTCCCATTCCTTGATGAGGTCCTTGGGCCATGGCGTTAGCTTGGCGTTTTGCGGAATGACACCGAGTTTCTTCTGGTTGGCGAAGATCGTGTCCCTCAGCTTGTTCCAGCCATCGTCGAACAGATGCATGTCGCTAATCTTCTTGATCCACTCCGGCGTCGGATGATGCGGCGCGTGGGTGGCGCCCGGCGCGAACTTGATCAGGAAGGGCTGATCGGGCGATAGCGCGTTGATACGGTTCATGTAGTCGATCGCTTCGTCCGCCATGGCCGTCATCAGGTTCCAGCCGGGCTTTCCGACATAGGGATAGATCGGCGTGGTGTTTTGGACGAGATTGCCCGGCTCCCACTGGTTGGTGTCGCCGCCCATGAAGCCGTAGAAATATTCAAAGCCCATGCCGGTCGGCCATTGATCGAACGGACCGGCCTGGCTTGCCTGATATTCGGGGGTGTTGTGGTTCTTGCCAAACCAGGCGGTATGGTAGCTATTGTCCTGCAGGATGCGGCCGATCGTGGCCTTGTCCTTGGTGATGATGCTGTCGTAGCCGGGATAGCCGGTAGCCTGCTCGGCAATCACGCCGTAGCCGACCGAGTGATGATTGCGGCCGGTGAGTAGCGCGGCCCGGGTCGGCGAACACAACGCCGTCGAGTGGAAGTTGGTGTAGCGCAGACCGTCGCGCGCGATCCGCTCGAGCGCCGGCGTCGGGATGACGCCACCGAACGTCGAGGGCACGCCAAATCCGGAATCGTCGGTGATGATCAAGAGCACATTCGGCGCGCCCTTGGGCGGAACGATGCGCGCGGGCCAATAGGGTCTCGATTTCGTCGCTTCGCGTTCGATCTTGCCGCCGAATTTTTCCGGCGGCGCCGGAAGCTGCTCGCCGGTGATGGTCGTGGTGGCGCTGGGCGACCCCGGAACGCCGTTGATCTGCTGAGCGCGTGCCGAAACCGAAACCAGCAACGACATGCTCAACGCGGCCACAATCGTTTGATGCGATTTCATGATGAAGCTCTCCCGATACAAGCGAACACAGCAAATGTACGCGACGTACTGATGATTCATCGCGCTGCGCAAAATAAAGAAGATGTTGCTGCCAACGCAGAGCGCCTGCCATTGATTCAGGTCAAGCGCGCATGACGATTGTCACAACTCCAGGAGCGCATGTTCAGGAGTCGTGGTCAATATTGCACAGCACCGATCGTGACACTGCTGTTCAATCCGCGACAGCGTCAGCGTCACTGACGGTTCTCAAGCGAGTGACTGAACCGAAGTGCCGCTTGATGCACGTCAACGATGCGCTTCGCCAACCGGAAGATAATAATCGGTGCGAAGAAAGGGAGAACACGATGAAACAGATCAGCCTGAAGCGATTGTTTCTAGCTACCGCCGTTGTTGCGCTCGGCGTCGCCGGTTCGATTGATTGGTCGGTGAACGATGGCCTCTCATTGTCCATCGATCGTGCGCAAGCGCGTGTCGGACGTCCGGCTACTCCGGGAAGCGTCGCCGGCGTCGCGCGCCGCACGACGCGGCGGGCCGTGGTCGGGGGAGCGGCCGTCGGAGGCGCGGTGGTGGTGGCGCCTGCCTGTGTCCGCGTTCTGGTGAACGGGGCGTATGTCTGCCGCTAAGGAGAATGAGACAACCCGGAACCGAAACGTTCGCCTTGAGCGCGGTGGCTGGCCTCGGTTCTGATTCAATCAGAACCGAGACTCCAGAAATCCTGTGGCGGCTGTCGCGCATGCGGCGTTAAATGCTGTGCCGGAGGCCATGATGGTTTGAACGCGGTTTCTCGCGATCTCGGCACAGAGGGGCTGACGTTGGCACGCAAGCGTCGGAAATCCGGCAGCACAGAGGGGTCGCGGAAGCGGCCTGCCGAAGAACCCTCGCAGGGTCCATCTCCCCCTGCCCGATCCGCATCCGGCTTCCCGCAACGCCGAATCTGGATCGCGGCGTCGGTCGCCGCGGGGATCGTTGCCGCCGGTTTTGGCTTTCAGCTTGGCGACCGTGGCGAGGTCAAGCCGCAAGACTCCTCCGCCGCCACCTTTGTCGGCAGCGAGACCTGCGCCGGCTGCCACCAGGCTCAGGCGAAATTGTGGGACGCCTCGCAGCACAAGGCCGCGATGGCGCACGCGACCGACAAGACCGTGCTCGGCGATTTCAACGATGCCAGCTTCGACTATTACGGCGTGCATTCCCGTTTCTTCCGCCGGGACGGAAAATTCATGGTCGAGACCGACGGTCCCGACGGCAAGCTCGCAACTTTCGAGGTGAAATACACTTTCGGCATCGATCCGTTGCAGCAATACCTCATCGAATTCCCCGACGGACGCCTGCAGGTGCTGGCGCTTGCCTGGGACAGCCGGCCGAAGGATGCGGGCGGCCAGCGCTGGTTTCATGTCTATCCCGACGAGGAGATCAAACACGACGACGTGCTGCACTGGACGAAACTGAACCAGAACTGGAATTTCATGTGCGCGGAATGCCACTCCACCGGCCTGCGGAAGCACTACGACGCCAAAGCCGATCGCTTCGCGACCAGTTGGGCAGAAATCAGCGTGGGTTGCGAGACCTGTCATGGCCAGGGCTCGGCTCACGCCGCCTGGGCGCGTGACCGGCAGAGCTGGTGGCCGTTCGGCAAGCGCGAAGATCCGGGCAAGGGACTGCTGGTCCGTTTCGACGAGCGTCAAGACGTCGTCTGGCCGATCGATCCGCAGACCGGGACAGCCCGGCGCACGGCCGCGCCGGCCGCGCTTCGCAAGGAAGTCGAGACCTGCGGGCTGTGCCACGCGCGCCGCGCCGGTTTCAACGAAAATTGGGTGCCGGGCCGGTCGCTGTCGCAAACCCATGTGGTCGAACCGCTCGCACGCAATACCTACTACGCGGACGGCCAGATCCGCGATGTGGAGGAGCCGTATAATTATACGCCGTTCAAGCAAAGCAAGATGTTTGCCGCCGGCGTCACCTGCAGCGATTGCCACGAGCCGCACGGCTCGAAACTTCGATACTCAGCCGACGGTGTCTGCCTGCAATGCCATGCCTCCGGCAAATACGCCGATGCGGCGCATCGCCATCACGCCAGCGCCGATCCGCCGCCAACATGCATATCGTGCCACATGCAGGCCCGCGCTTATATGGTCGTCGATATCAGGCACGATCACTCGTTTCGCGTGCCGCGGCCCGATCTCTCGGCAAAACTCGGGACCCCGAACGCGTGTAACAATTGCCACAGCGACAAGCCCGCGCAATGGGCCGCTGCCGCCGTCGAAGACTGGTTCGGCCCAAGGCGCGAGGGTTTTCAGACCTATGCGGCGGCGTTCCATGCGGCGCGCGCCGACGCGGCCGACGCCGCCCGGCTTCTTGCCGCCGTTGCCGCGGACGGCAATGCGCCCGCGGTCGCACGCGCGAGCGCGCTTAGCGAACTCGCCTCTTATGTCTCGCCCGGCAATATCGGAGCCGCGCGGGCCGGCCTTGCCGATCCCGATCCGATGGTGCGGATCGGTGCGCTGGACATGCTGGAGAACGTTCCGGCCGACCAGGTCTGGCCATTTGTGTCGCCGCTGCTCGCCGATCCCGTGCGCGGTGTGCGGATCAGGGCGGCTTCCCTGCTCGCAGCGGTTCCAACCGCGAGCCAGCCCAAATCCGACCGCGAGCCCTTTAATGCTGCGGCCAGGGAATTCGTCGCCGCGCAACGGGCCAACGCCGAGCGGCCGGAAGCCCGTACCACGCTGGCAAATTTTCTCGCGCAGCGCGGACAGACCACCGAGGCCGAGGCTGAATACAAGGCAGCGCTGCAGCTGAGTCCGCAATATGCGACCGCCGCCATCAATCTCGCCGACCTCTATCGGCAACTCGGCCGGGACAGCGACGGCGAAAATATTCTGCGCGCAGCTATTGCGGCTTCCCCGCGCGAAGCGGCCGCGCATCACGCCCTCGGCCTCGTGCTGACGCGCCTCAAGCAGTCAGACGCGGCGCTTGCGGAATTTCGCCGGGCAGCCGAACTGGAGCCGGCCCAGGCGCGCTATCAATATGTCTATGCGGTCGCGCTGCATTCCGGCGGCCAACGCGAGCAAGGCATGACGGTGCTGAAGGAGGCCTTGAAGAACCATCCAGGCAACCGCGAAATCCTGTCGGCGCTGGTCTCGTTCAGCCGCCTTTCGGGGGACTCAACCGCCGCGCTCGGCTATGCCGAACAGCTCGCGGCCATCACGCCGGACGATCGGAATTTGATGGGGCTTGTTGAAGCGCTTCGCGAAGCGGCCAAACCCCGAGCCCAATAACCCGCGTGGCGCCAGGAGCAGCCGCATGCATGCTCCAGCCAGGCCCCAGCAAGCCTACCTCTGCGGCCCCGACAGCGAAATATCCTGCTCGGCGCGGAAGACGTTGCCGTAGAGGCCGGCGATCCACTGACGGCCGCTCGAGGTCATGTTGAGATATTGTATCTCGGTCTGGATATGGGGCGCGACGCTGTTCCAGTAGAATTGCGGGTAACGATTGACGATGTCGGCGGGCGATTCATAGCCGAGCTGACGGTTCATGCCGACCTCTTCGAACTCATAGTAGAGCGCGTTGGCTTTCCGGATGTAATTGAGATCGCCGAGTTGCCCGATGAAATCCGCCGCGCGAAGGATCGACGCTTCCTCACCGTATTCCTGGCCCTCCCGGGGCGGAAACCTGGTGCCTTCGATCGCATCGGCAATACGCCGCCTGTCGAGTCCGGCAACGCCTTCGGCCCGCCGCATCGCGTAGAGCTTCGAGCGGTCGACGTGGCGAGACATCAGACCGGCGTCCGACGAGCCGCGCGGCAACGTCACCTTGACGCCGGCCTCGTCGATCAGGAAACCGTCGTCGTCGTCCTCCTCGAACAGGCCGCGCACATAGCCGATGTCGTGGAACAGGCAGGCAAGGATGATATGCGCGTAGTCGGTCACGGTCACCTGGCCGCGCAACGCACGGCCGCGGAAGATATCGTGTCCCACCAGCGTCACCAGCATCGTGTGCTCGACGTTATGATAGAGCGCGTCGCTGTTTCCGATGCATTCGAGCGCGATTCGCGCGGCGTTCGGCACGTCTTCCATCAGCGTCGTTTTCGAAGACCCGAACTTGCGGCGCATATAGGAACGGATAAAATCCTCCAGGGCATCCGCCGCAAGCTCAGGTAAAGTTATCATCGATGCTGCTCCGCTTCCCGTATCCTCGTCGCGCCGACTATTGACCTCACTTCCAAATCCAGAAGCCGGCAGCATAGCGCATCCGGGGTTGCCTGACCAAACGCGAATACAAACACCCGGGGAAATACGGTTTCATGTTGCGGTGCCACCGCACCGCATCGGGTCTCCCGTGAGAGCTATGAGGCCAACTGATTTGCCCGTCGGGTTGTTTTGTGAGGGGCGTGTCCAGCCCCTTTTTCAAAAATTTTTCCTCTTTTCGTTTCATGCAAATCAGCGTCCTAGTCCCGCCGTCCACCCCACTCGAGGGGCGTATCGCGATCGTCACGGACGCGGGGTTGGATGCGATGGACGCGGAAGGTGCTACTGACGAGAGCACCGGATGCGGACGGAGAAGTCGTGTGGTC
>JBGPSI010000182.1:0-9925 GCA_041490045.1 Bradyrhizobium sp. | reverse complement strand
GGACGAGCCCGGCCATGACGTCGTGAGTGATGAGAAATCGCCATGACCTACACCCCTCCCCCGCGCGATCCCAAGGCGCCAGCGATCCGCATCAACCTGTTGTCGGACACCCAAACCCGCCCCACCCCCGAAATGCGCGAGGCGATCGCGCGGGCCGAGGTCGGCGACGAGCAGATCGGCGACGATCCGACCGTGAATGAGCTTTGCGAACGCGTCGCCGATCTGCTCGGCAAGGAGGCCGCGGTCTTCATGCCGTCGGGCACCATGTGCAACGTCGCGGCGACATTGGTGCATTGCCGGCCCGGCGACGAAATCCTGGCGCATGAGACCGCGCACATCATTGCGCGTGAAGGCGGCGCGCATGCCGCGCTCGGCGGCTTCCAGATCACGCCGTTGCCCGGCGCCGACGGACAATTTTCGCCCGAAACCTTTCGCAGGGCACTCCATCCGCGCAGCCGCTATCAGCCGCCGCAAACCGTGGTCAGTGTCGAGCAGACCGCCAATATCGGCGGCGGCACCATCTGGAAGAAAGCCGCGCTCGACGAGGTCGTGAAGATCGCCGGGGCCAACGGGCTTGCCACCCACATGGATGGCGCGCGGCTTTTGAATGCCTGCGTCGCCACCGGGATCGCCGCGCGCGACATGGCGTCGGGCTGGGATTCCGCGTGGATCGATTTCTCGAAGGGCCTGGGTGCACCGGTCGGCGCCGTCATCGCCGGCAGCACGGAGTTCATCGACGAGGTCTGGCGCTGGAAGCAGCGGCTGGGCGGCTCGATGCGCCAGGCCGGCATCTGCGCCGCAGCCTGCACTTTCGCGCTCGACCACCATGTCGATCGCCTTGCCGACGATCACGCCAATGCCCGCGCGCTGGCGCGGGGGCTTTCGCAGATCAAGGGCATGGAGGTGCAGGAGCCCGAAACCAACCTCGTCTTCTTCAAGCCGGACGGCGCCGGCGTATCCGGCGACGACATGGTGAAGGCCCTGCACCAGCGCGGCGTGCTGCTCGCGATGATGGACGGCCGGATCCGGGCCTGCACCCATCTCGATGTCAGCGCCGGCATGATCGAGGAGACGGTCGGGCTGGTGCGGGAGATCGCGCGGGGCGCATGAGATGACAGAAGCGGCCTTCCCGCAACGGGGTTACTTGCGCGGCGCCTTGCACTAATCCGTTGGCGGCTTTCGCGCAGCAATCAAATTCCAGCGGTGAAAGAACCTGATCTTCCCGCCATCGAGCGCAAGTCCGATGCCGGCTGACGCACCGGCGCTCGCCAGGGCCCGCACCACCGCGCGAAGCGGCGGCACGCGCGTGGCGTCGTTGACGATGCCCATCCATTCCTCGAACTCGCGCGCCTTGTCCCAGTTCGTCAGGGATTCGATGGCGAAGCCGGCATCCCTGACCAGCGACGTCAGCTCCGAGCCCGGCAGCATCCGCACATGCGAGGGATCGCGCAGGATTTCGATCGCATTCTGTAGTTCAGCTTCGGCTGAATCCTCCGAGCTGATGACGTCGGCAACCACAAAGCTGCCGCCGGGCCGCAGCACGCGAAAAATCTCCGACATCACCCGGCCCGGCCGGTCGAAATGGTGCACCGAGAGTCGCGTCACGACCGCATCGAAAGCGCTGTCCGCAAACGGCAACTCCGCGGCATTGCCTTCACGGAAGCTGACATTGGCAAGCCCGGCCTCGTTGCAGCGCTGCTCGGCTTTCTTCAGCATCCCGGGCGTGAGATCGAACGCCACCACCTCGCGGGCGGATTTTGCAATTGCGGCACTCAGGATGCCCGGACCGCAGGCGACGTCGAGCACCGAGCCGTTCGCCGCCTCGCCCAGCGCCGCAACAAAGCGTTGCGTCAGCGCCGCGTCGGTAATCGCCGCCGAGGCCGAAAACGTTTCCGCCTGCCGGGTGAATTCATCCCGCACGCGATTTTCGTGGTCCAGCATGGTCGCTCCCTGCCCGCGATCAGTTCTCCAGCGCTTCATAGGGTCTTCAGCGCCGCTTCAATCCGGATACGCTGCGTCAGCGTCTGCATCATGCCGATCACGAACATATCATCCCTGGGATCGATAAAGAAGAAGGTGCCGCCGGCGCCTGCCCAACCGTATGCGCCGATCGGCACGCGCGTATCGGATGGCTGCACCGTTTGCACCGCGAAGCCTAGACCGAAACCGCTGTACGGCACTGGAGAGTGCGAGCCGTCGTGCCCGATTTTCGTTTCCGGTCCGATATGGTCCGAGGTCATCAAGGCGACCGTCCCGGGCTTGAGATACCGCTTGCCATCGAGAGTACCGCCGTTCAGCAGCATCTGCGCGAAACGCGCGTAATCTTCAATGGTGCCGATCATGCCGATGCCACCGGATTGGAGACGCTGCCATCGCAGCGGATCGCTCATCTTGGCGCGTTCCTCGCGCAGCGGCTGCGCAATCAGCGATCCCTTGACCCGATACGCCAGGTAGAAAGCGGTATCGCTCATGCCCAAGGGGGCGAGCAGCCGCTCCTTCTCAAATTCGAAAAGCGTTTGCCCGGTCACCACCTCGATGACGCGGCCGAGAACGTCTGTCGAGTAGCTATAGTCCCACAACGTGCCCGGTTGCGCGGCGAGCGGCAGCTTGCTGATCCGCTCCGTCAGTTCAGCGTTGTCGGGATTGCCCCTCAGCAGACCGGCCTTGTCGACGAGGTTGCCTACCACCCCGCCGCTGAAACCGTAAGTCATGCCGGAGGTGTGGCGCAGCAGGTCTTCGATCGTGATCGGGCGCTTGAGCGGCTCGAACGTCAGCCAGGGGTTGCCGCTTGCATCCGCTCTTTCCACGCCGACCTTCACATCGGCAAAGACCGGTATGTATTTCGAAAGGGGATCGTCGAGTCTGAGCCTGCCGTCATCGACCAGCATCATCGCTGCCACCGATGTGATCGGCTTCGACATCGAATACAGCCGAAAGATCGTATCGGCCGTCATCGGCTGCGTGCTTCCGGGGTCCCGCGCCCCGAAACTCTCGAAGTAGACGGGATGACCATGCTGCTGGATCAGCACGATCGCGCCGGGAATTTTGCCGGTTGCAATTTCGTTGCGGAAGAGCTCGCCGATCCGCTCCAGTTTCGTGCGCGAAAAGCCGGGCCCCGTGGCGGGTGACCCGGCGAAACCCGGGTCCGGCCGCCCGCCGGCAGCCGCGAGAATCAGAACGGCAATCGCCGCCGCGGCGGCCCGTCGCAGCGCGGCGCCGTCACTTCTCCATCGCTTCATAGATCAGCTTCTTCACCATCGGCTGGATCTTCTGGCACTCCGACGGGGTCTGCTCCAGCAGGATAAAGAACATGTCCTGCTTGCGATCGATCACGAAATAACAGCCGCTGGCGCCGTCCCATTTCAACTCGCCGGTCCTCTCCCCGGTTTTGCCGCAGAGTTTAGCGCGCTGCTCACTCGGCACAAGGGCCGCCGAATTCGACAAGCGCCTGCGCATGCAGGGCGGCGCTGTCATTGGAAAAGCAGCAGAAGACGACGAGGCTCACTCCAGGCGCCGCCTGCAACGCCTCGATGGTGGCCGAGACCGCGATCCGCGCCGCCCGGTCGGCGGGAAATCGATAGACGCCGGTGGAAATGGCCGGAAAGGCAACCGACGCGAGACCATGGCATTGGCATAGCTCGATCGCGCTGACGTAACACGACGCCAGCGCTTCGTCCTCGCCCTGGTTGCCGGAATTCCAGACCGGGCCGACGGCGTGAATCACATGCCGAGCCGGCAGGCCATAAGCTCTTGTGATCTTGGCGCCGCCGGTCTCGCAGCCATGAAGCGTGCGGCATTCGGCGAGAAGCTGAGGCCCGGCCGCGCGATGGATCGCACCATCCACGCCGCCCCCGCCGAGCAGCGACCGATTGGCGGCGTTGACGATGGCGTCAACGCACAGTCTCGTGATGTCGGCGACGACGACTTCCAGCCGTGCCGGACCGATCTGGCGCGTAGCCAAATTCAGGCGGCGGGCGCGCTGACCGTGACGCCTTTGTCGGCGAACAGCTGCTGCAATTCGCCGGCCTGGAACATCTCGCGGATGATGTCGCAGCCGCCGACGAATTCGCCCTTGACGTAAAGCTGCGGGATGGTCGGCCAGTTCGAATAGTCCTTGATGCCGTTGCGCAGTTCGGCGGACTCCAGGACGTTCAGGCCCTTGTAGCCGACACCGACGTGATCGAGGATCTGCACCACCTGCCCGGAAAATCCGCACTGCGGAAACTGCGGCGTGCCCTTCATGAACAGCACGACGTCGTTCGACTTCACTTCGTTGTCGATAAATTGCTCGATGCTCATCTTCGCTTCCTTTTGGGCATGCCCCTGCGGCAAGCCTTTCGGGCCGGCGTCAGCCGGTCAAACCCCGGTACTGTCATATATGTACCCCAAACCGTTGTGCATCCAAAGTAAAATGGCGAGTGGCTGGCATGCCGGGGGCGATCCCGCCCGATTACCCAAAAGCACGGCCATAGCCTGGTGGCACCAATATCCCGTCCGGGGAGAGGCTTTTTTCCCGGACGGGAGCCCCTATCTAGGACAGACTGTTCTTGGGGAACCCGTCGGCCGGAGCGACGTTTTGTCCCTAACCGGAGTCACCAGTGACGAAACCAGCATCCGCCGCGGCCACCCTGTCCGCCCCTTGCCCGTCATTATTCTCCGAGTCCGGCAGTCTCGCCCAGGATTTGGTGGAAGCCTATCTGGCGGTCCGAAACGAGACCGAGCGCCGCGCGGCGCCGCTGACGCCCGAGGACCAGTTGATCCAGTCGATGCCCGACGCGAGCCCGGCGAAATGGCACCGCGCCCATACCACCTGGTTCTTCGAGCAATTCCTGCTCGGCGAGCATTGCACGGGCTACAGGCCGTTTCATCCCGATTACGCCTATCTGTTCAATTCCTATTATGTCAGCGCCGGCCCGCGCCACGCCCGCCACCAGCGCGGCCACCTGACCCGTCCGGGCGCGGACGAGATCACCGCCTACCGCCGCCATGTCGACGCCGCAGTGGTGAAATTCTTCCACGAGGCCGGCGAGGACACGCTTCGGAATCTGGCGCCGCTGGTCGAGGTCGGCCTCAATCACGAGCAGCAGCACCAGGAATTGATGCTGACCGACATCCTGCACGCCTTTGCGCAAAACCCGATCCCGCCGGCCTACGATATCAAGTGGAAATTCCCGGCGTCAGCCCACGATGGCGACGAATGGGTCGGCCTCAACGAGGGCATCCATACCGTCGGGCACACCTACGACAGCTTTCACTTCGACAACGAAAAACCGGCGCACCGCGCCCTGGTCGGCCCGGTGAAACTCGCACGCAATCTCATCACCAACGCCGAATGGCTCGCCTTTATGAAGGACGGCGGCTACGGCACCGCGACGCTCTGGCTGATGGACGGGTTTGCCACCGTCGGAAATGAGGGCTGGCGCGCGCCCGGTCATTGGCGCGAGATCGACGGGCAATGGCAGATCATGACATTGGCCGGACTGCAGCCGGTCGACCCCTCAGGCCCGGTCTGCCATGTCAGCTATTACGAGGCTGACGCGTTCGCCCGCTGGAGCGGCAAGCACCTGCCGACCGAAATGGAATGGGAAGTTGCGGCGAGAGCCGGTCAGCTCAACGACGCCTTCGGCATCGTCTGGCAATGGACCCGCAGCGCCTATTCGCCCTACCCCGGCTACCGGGCAATCGAGGGCGCGCTCGGCGAATACAATGGCAAGTTCATGGTCAATCAACTGGTGCTGCGCGGCTCCTCGCTTGCAACCCCGGACGGACACAGCCGTATTACCTATCGCAACTTCTTTTATCCCCATCATCGCTGGCAATTCACGGGACTGCGCCTCGCCGACTACGCCACCTGATCTTTCAATTTCAATCGCGCCGGAGCGCGCGTTCTGGAGAGTATCATGAATGTGCACGCCCCCGCTTTGGCCAAAGCGCAGCGCTTTGACGAACAAGCCTCTCCGTTTGCCGACGACGTGCTCGACGACCTGTCGCAGCACCCGAAACGGCTATCGCCGAAATATTTCTACGACGCCGCGGGTTCGGAACTGTTCGAGCAGATCACGCTGTTGCCGGAATATTACCCGACCCGCACCGAGCTTTCGATCCTGCGCGACCGCGGCGGCGCGATATCGGCGACCCTCCCCAAGGGGGCCGCGCTGGTGGAGTTCGGCGCCGGAGCTACCACGAAAGTGCGGCTGCTGCTGAACGAATGCGCCTTCGGCGCCTACGTGCCCGTCGACATTTCCGGCGATTTCCTCAAAGCGCAGGCTGACGCCTTGCGGCAGGATTTCCCGGGCCTTGCCGTCTATCCGGTCGCGGCGGATTTCACCGCGCCGTTCGCCTTGCCCGAGGCGGTCGCCGAGATGCCGAAAGTCGGCTTTTTCCCGGGATCGACGCTTGGGAATTTCGAGCCGCATGAGGCTTGCAGCTTCCTCCGCAGCGCCCGCGAGATCCTTGGTCCGGGCGCGGAGATGGTGATCGGCGTCGATCTCGAGAAAGACGAGCGCGTGCTGTACGAGGCCTATAACGACAAGGCCGGCGTCACCGCGCGGTTCAACCTCAATGTGCTGCATCGGATCAACCGCGAACTCGGCGGCAATTTCGACATCAGCGCCTTCACCCACCGCGCGATCTACAATCGCGACCGTCACCGCATCGAGATGCACCTGATCAGCCGTAAGGCGCAGACCGTGCGTGTGCTCGGGCGAAACTTCTCATTCCGCGCCGGTGAGAGCATCCACACCGAGAACAGCTACAAATACAGCCTCGAGCGCTTTGCTGCGCTGGCGCGCGGCACGGGCTGGACCCCGCGCGCCACCTGGACCGACGGCGCAGGGATGTTTTCGGTTCACGCGCTGGTGGCCTCGGAGTGAAATCGGGGCGCGTCGGGATCGACACCCGCGCCCGCGACCGCTGGCGAGGAGCCCGGATCGCTCCCGGCTCCAGACCTGTGCTGCATCCCATTGACTGACGCCATATGCCAACGAGCGTCCTGCGTCATTTTACGACCAGGACCGGACAGTGCGCGAGTTGCACGATTCGATCGGCCCGGCTGCCGATCAACCAGTCGTGGAGCACAGAATGGCCGGCGGCTCCGATAACGAGCAACTCTACTTCAAGCTCTCTGGCTAGTTCGACGATGTCCCGTACTGGATGTCCGGCAATGACATGGGTATCGAGTTTGACATGGTTCAATTCGGCCATTTCGCGGGCACGCTGCAAAACCTTGTGAAAACGCCGCGCAGCCGTGCCTGTCTCCTGACGAACCTCCTCGATGAATTCCGGCATGTAATCGATCTCTTCCACCGAAACCATATGAAGTTCTGAATTGTTCTGCTTCGCTATCGCGACCGCCAGCGCGAGTGCGCGAAATGCGTTTTCCGACCCGTCATTGGCGTGCAAAATCCTGCTGAACACTGGCACGCTCCTGTCATTCGGCTTTTCGTGTGACCGGTCGAAGCTGCGTCACTTCCCGCGGAACGTCGGACGCCTGCTCAAGCTCAGTCTCCGGCAAAAGATGGCGCGGGAGATAAAACGCATTGGCGATCACCGTCGGAATCACGGCGCTGGCGATTACCGTGGCGACGAGCGCTGAATACTGGCCCTGGTTGATGATGCCGTGCGACAGACCGAAAAGTGAGGAGATCGTGCCGAATGTCAGTCCCGTCGACATCAGGAGGGTCGTGTACATGGCTTCCTTGTTCGGCGACGCGAACACCTTGGTCACCGGATAGACGCCAGCCATTTTTGTGGCGATCTTGACCACGAGAAACAGGATGAAGGCGGCGGGCGCAGCCACAAGGGCGGGTATGGAAACAAACGAGCCGGCGCGAATAAAATAGAACGGCGTCAACAGCCCGAACGTGAGCGTACGCAACCGCCGCACCAGGGCATGATCCTTGCCGACGGTTCCCGCAAGAACCATCCCGATGAGATAGGCCGGAAGCACCGCCTCGCTGTCGGCCCAGGACGCCAGCGCCCCCATACCCAGCAGGCAGAGCAGCAGAAACTTGGTCTCCAGCTCCGAGGGCCGGCCACCATACATCCGGAAGAAGCGCGGCGTCAGCCACGGCAGGACAATGAAGACGACCGTCCCAACACCGAGGAAGATCAGCGTTTTCACGGTGAATGGAGCAAAGATCAGGCCCAACGCCACGACAGTGCCAAGGTCGGTCACGAAACAGGCCGCCAGCACGGTCTTGCCGTATTCGGTCCTGTTGAAACCGAACTCGATCATCACGGCGTAGACGACGGCGACAGACGTCGTCGACATCGCGACGCCGGCAAGCCAGCTCGGCATCACCTCCCATCCGAGCAGATAATGCGCCGCCGCCGCGCACCCCAGGAACGGGAAGAAGAAGCTCGCAAGCCCGACCGCAGCCGCCTCCCTCCACTTCAGTCTGAAAACCACGGGATCAAGCTCCGCTCCGGCGAGGAAAGTCAGAACGATGGCGCCGATGCCGGAAAGAAACTTTACCCAGGACTCATCGGTGCCCAATACCGCCGCCCCAACGGCGGCACCGATGATCAATTGGGCGATTGTGCCGACGACAATCTCCGACAAGGCGGTGGAAATGCGAAGCCAGATCGAGAACAGGCTCGCTATCAGCGCGAGCCCCAACCACAACGCCGCAAGCGCCCAAACTCCGGTCATCTGCAGATCTCCTGCCCGTCAGCGCAGTCGCTCGCGCTTCCCGCTACGAATACGTACGCAAACATCACCGTGATCGCGACTGCGACGGAAACGGAAATCGTGAAGTCGCGATTTGTCAGCAGCGCACGCAAAGGACGCTCCTCAGAAGACCACGCGTGACGACCTGCACGGCGCTTTCGCGCCGTGTGGGCAACTTTACCGCTTGGTGTCGCGGGAGTTCGGCAAGCTCCTACCGACGCCAGGCGTCCGGTAGGAGTCATCAGCCTCATCGGCGGTTGCGGGGGACTCCATCCCCTAAGAGTTATTCAATTGTAGTGGGTAAATGGACCGTGACAAGCCCAAAAAATTCCGCGCCCGCCGATGAGTGTCAATTTGCGTGCCGTCACGCTCTGAATATTGTCGCGGGCTGCTTTTTGGATACGAGTTTTCTTAGATCACGCAGCAAATCGTCGCCCAGTTCCGAAAGGCCGTTGATTTCTTTTTGCGCGTCGATTGCGTGCATTTTGCACAACTCGGTTGCTTCCTTTTTGGTCGAGGCGAGTGCATGCAGATGACCGGCAAGGCTTCCGGCACAGGTGAAGAAGTAAGCAATCTGTCGCTGAAGCGGAGCGTCGAACAAATCCAGGCGATTAGCATTTGATTCATAAACCGAGAACCTCGGTAACGTGAAAGCGCCGAGTTCGCCTAGATTTTCCTCGGCCCCTGTCTGCATTTCTTCGAGCCTTCGAACTTCTTCAAAGCGCTCCATGCTGTCGATTACAGCTGCGATCTCTCCGATGAGAGCCGACGCAAGGCCTCGCCTCGAACGGGTGCGTCCCAAGAGAAGCATCGTTTCCTCCCGCTTCGATTATCGGGTGGCCGGAGCGCGCGCGGGAGCGGGCTCAATGGTAGCTTAACAGAAAAATCGCGGCAGGTGCCATCAGCATGGCGGCGGTTGGCGGGGTCGTTCTCGCTGCAACGCACCGTTTAACCCAAACCCGGTAAACCATCCTTACATATGAACCCACATTGGAGGAGACCCAAGAACGAAGGTCTGCTCGGGATTAAGACGCTTCAGAGCGAAACTTCCGGGCGAGGCTCGGCCTCGCCCGATCCGAGCGAGACCGATTCCCACACCGCGACCACGACCATGATCGCGGATGTCAGCATCGACAGCATCAGCGGAGACAGGCCGCCTGCAAACCACGCCAGTATCGCGAGCGCGGCGATACCGACGCCGTGGGAGAGCTGGAGAAAGCCCCGGAAGGTGTGCTTGAACAGGATCGTCCCGAT
>JBGPSI010000181.1:0-9989 GCA_041490045.1 Bradyrhizobium sp. | reverse complement strand
GGGCTTGTGCACCACCGTGCAGCCGGCCGCCAGCGCCGGCGCGATCTTCCAGGTCGACAGCATGAACGGCGTATTCCACGGCGTGATCACGCCGACCGGGCCGATCGGCACCCGCGTGGACACGTTCCAGTGCTCCTCGCTTGGCATGTTCAGCCCATCGCGCGCATCGGCGCATTTGTCGGCGAAGAAGCGGAAATTCTCCGCCGCCCGGATCGCGGCCTTGGCCATGAAGCGATGGGCCTGGCCGGTATCGATGCATTCCAGCACGGCGATGTCGTCGGCGCGGTCCTCGATGGCGTCGGCCACCCGGTGCAGCAATTTCTTGCGCATGGAGGCCGGCATGTCGCGCCAGGCCTTGAAGGCCAATGCCGCCGCCGTCGCGGCGCGATCGATATCCTCAGCCCCGCCGCGCGCGACCGTTGCCAGCACGCTGCCGTCGATCGGTGACTTCGTCTCGAAACTATCGCCCGAGATCGACGCCACCACCTTGCCGTCGATCACGTGCCCGATGCCGTCGGCTCTCAATGCCTTGAGCAACGGCGCGGCACAGTCGAGGTTGGCCTTGAACACTTCCGACTTCGGCATGACCTTATCCATGCGCGACCTCCGCCTTCAGGGCCTCGTGAATGTTGTTGCGCTTCCAGCTGGTTTCCTTGTCGTTGATCTGCATGTCGAATGACAGCGCGAACCGGCTTGCGGCGAAAACCGGATCGAGATGGCTGGAGAGCGCCTTGAAGATATGTTCGCCGGCCTTCTTGCGTGCCGCGAGATCGCGGCCTTCGCCGAGCCGCAGCAGCATGGCGAGAAAGCCCGACTGCGCCGACCCGTCGGCGATGGCATAATGCTCGCAGCGGATGGCGCGGACGCGGATGCCCCCGATCGGAAATATGCCGGTCTCCACCGCGGCCTTGCGCACGAGTTCCACCACCCTTGCCATGTCGACGCGGCCGTCGAGATTGGCGGAATATTCGATCGTGAAATGCGGCATGTCCGGCCTCCGAATGTCTCTTAGAGCGGCATCAGGCGAAGTAGCAACTGACCGACCCGTAAGGCCCATAGTCGGCTTGAATCGTGTCGCCTTTGCGCGTCTCGATCGGGCGAATGAACGATCCCGCCAGCACCACCTGGCCGGGCTCGAGCGCAAGTCCGAGCGGGGCGATCTTGTTGGCGAGCCAGGCGACGGCGGTCGCGGGATGGTTGAGCACGCCGGCGGCAAGCCCGGTTTCTTCCAGTTGGCCGTTACGATAGCACAGCGCGCCGATCCAGCGCAGGTCGGCATCGAGCGGACGCAACGGGCGGCCGCCGAGCACGATGCCGGCATTGGCGGCGTTATCGGCGATGGTATCGAAGATCTTTCGCGTCGCTCTGGTCGCGGGATCGACGCGCTCGATCCTGGTGTCCAGGATTTCCAGCGCGGGGACGACGAAGTCGGTCGCGTTGAGCACATCGAACAGCGTGCAGCCGGGGCCGGCCAGCCGCGTCTTCATGATGAAGGCAAGCTCGGCCTCGACCCGCGTGCCGATGAAGCGGTCCGATGGCACGAGCCCGCCATCGGCGAAGAACATGTCGTCGAGCAGCACGCCGGAATCCGGCTCGTCGATCAGAAGCGCGCTCTGCATCGCCTTCGAGGTCAACCCGATCTTGTGGCCCTTGACGACGCGGCCCTCGGCGACCTTGATCTCGATCCACGCCTTCTGGATCGCATAGGCATCCTCGATGGTGATGCCGGGATGATCCTGCGACAGCTGCCGGATCTGCCGTTTCGTTTTTTCCGCCTGGTGAAGCCGCTCGGCGGCAAGACGGATATCGTCCTTGGTCAGAGCCATGCTGGGTCGGCCGGGAAAAAGCGCAAAAGCTGGAGCAAAAGGCGGGGTGTGGAAATATGATTAACATGTTAAATGGTTCTCGGCAAACCGAATTGGGCTTTGCTGCGGTGCAAACACGCCGGGGTGTGGAATTCATTTGAGCGGTTGAATCGATCGTGGCGAAGAAATCCCCTGACAAAATCGCCGCCCGGCGGGTGCCGATGCGCGAATTCTCCCGCTCGCTGCCGATGTCGCTGTTGCGCGCCCGCGAGGCCGTGATGCGGCAGTTCCGTCCCTCGCTTAGGGATCACAGCCTGACCGAACAGCAATGGCGGATTTTGCGCGCGCTCGCCTCCGTCGACACCATAGAGGTCACGGAACTTGCCCGTGTCGCCTTTCTGCTCGGCCCCAGCCTTTCCCGGATTCTGCGCGATCTGGAAGCGCGTCATCTGATCGAACGACGGGTGGCGAAAGCCGACCAGCGCCGCGGCCTGGTATCGATCTCCGCCAAGGGGGTGAAGCTGATCGAGACCGTCGCGCCGTCATCGGAAGCCATCTACGCCGCCATCACCCGCCGTTACGGTGCGCGTAAACTGCGGGAATTGCAGGAAATGCTGCATGAACTGGAGGACGCGGCGTCGCGAGCGGGTGAGGGGGATGGCGAGGCCGGCGAATCCGAGTAAGCGCAAATTTGCATGATCATCTCGAAAAGACGCATAGCTCCGCTTCATGCATATTGTTTGAGCACTGGCAAGCTGCCGCAAAGGCGGGAATAAGCCTTGTCATGCGGCGTTAACCCAATGCGGCGGATTTGGCGCGCGGCAGCGCTTGCGTGCTCTGTAGAAATCGTCGCGATATCAATTTACTCCGAGCCCGAGAGTTCGTAGATACGCGGTCGGTGTCGCGTCCTCTGGGACTGCAAACATCAAGAAAGGCCGACAAAGAAGCCCGGCCTCACGGAGGAACGAATGAAGCTTACGAGACGCGATTTCGCGGCCGGCTTGGCCGTGGGTATTACCGCACCCTACCTCATCAGCAACGCGCGCGCGCAGGCCGCCACCATCAAGATCGGCATGTGCGCACCTGTGACCGGCCCGGCCGCCGAATCCGGCGGCTATGCCATCAAGGGTGCCAAGCTCGCGCTGGAGGCCGTCAACAAGGCAGGCGGCATTCTCGGCAAGCAGGCCGAATTGATCGTCGAGGACGATCAGACCACCAATCCCGGCATTGTGCTTGCGTTCTCCAAGCTCGCCGCGCAATCGGACATCGTGGCCTTCCTTGGCTCGATCCGCTCCACGCAGGTGCATGCGATGGCGCCCGACGTTCTCAAGCTCGGCAAGCCCGTGATGATCGGCGGTACCGATCCCAATCTGACTCACATGGGCAATCAGTGGCTGTTCCGCTTCCGCCCCAATGACAGCTATTCCGGCCGCGTGATCGCCGACTACGGCGTCAACACGCTCGGCAAGAAGAAGTGGGCCGTGCTGCATTCGACCGACGCGTTCGGCACCGCCGGCGGCAAGGCGCTGACGGACGCGCTGGGCAAGCTCGGCGCGCCGCCCGTTCTCGATCAGGGCTACGCCAACCAGAGCCAGGACTTCACGCCGGTCGTGCTCGCGATCAAGCAGTCCGGCGCCGACATCCTCGGCTCCTACTTCACCTTCGAAAACGATCTCGGCATCTTCGCCCGTCAGTTGCGCCAGCTCGGCGTCAATATTCCCTGGGTGGGCTCGCCCTCGATCGTCAACATCACCGCGCTGAAGCTCGCAGGCCCCGCGCTCTACGGCACCTACGGTGTCGCCGACTATGCCGAGGATTCCAGCGAAGGGTCGAAGGCGTTCGGCAAGGCCTATCGCGATCTCGTCAAGGTCGCACCGGACAACCAGAGCTCGTGGCCCTATGACGCCATCACCGTGCTTGCGGCCGCGATCAACAAGGCCGGCTCGACCGATCCGGCGAAGATCCGCGAGGCGATCCTGGCCATCAAGAAATTCCCGGGCGCCGAGGGCGAATACAATTTCGACCAGAACGGCGACGGCCTGCACGGCTACAACATCGTCAAGAACGACAAGGGCAACATCGTTTACGACAAGCATATCGAATTCAACGACTGATCGCGTCACCGGCCCCTCCCGACCAGGAGGGGCCGGCTTCGCGTCCATCGAGGCAGTTCGATGCTGTGCCGGCGCGCATCGCGCGCCTGTTCCCGTCGCCTGTCGAATTCGGGCCAATCCGATCGCGAATCCGGCCGGTTCGTTTCTCCCACCGAGCATATCCATGGATCTCGTACTGCAACTGCTCTTTACCGGGATCGGCATCGGTGCCGTCTATGCGCTGGTCGCGCTCGGCTTCGTGCTGATTTTCCGCGCCACCAACGTGGTGAACTTCGCGCAAGGCGAATTCTCCATGGTAGCCGCCTATCTGATGGTGGTGTTCGCCGTCGACCTCGGCTGGCCGTACTGGCTGTCGTTCATGCTGGCGCTGGCGGGGATGGCGCTGCTCGGGGTGATCTTCAATCTCGGGGTCTATTACCCGCTGCGGCACCGCAGTTTTCTGCCGGTCATCATCGCCACCATCGGCGCCTCGATCCTGATGGCGAACTCGGTGCTGGCAATCTATGGCCCGCAGCCGCAGGTGCTGCAGGGATGGTTCGAGACGCCCGGCATCCAGCTCGGTCCGGTCTATCTCGACAGCCAATATCTGCTGATCATCGCGGTTACCATCGTGATGGTGATCTTCAACTACTGGTTCTTCGAGCACACCATGCTCGGCAAGAAGCTGCAGGCCACCTCGCAGGACAAGGAGATGGCCTCGCTGCTCGGCATTTCCGTCTCCACCATGATCATGATCACCTTCATCTATTCGGCGGTGCTGGGCGGTCTCGCGGGCATCCTGGTGGCGCCGGTGTTGTTCGTCTCGATCCAGATGGGCTCGACGATCGCGCTGAAGGCTTTTGCCGCCACCATCATCGGCGGCTTCGGTGACGTCGCCGGCGCCATCATCGGCGGGCTGGCGCTCGGGGTCATCGAGACGTTTGGCGCCGCCTACATTTCAGTGCCGTACAAGGATGGGTTTGCCTTCCTGGTGCTGGTGTTGTTCCTGATCTTCCGGCCGCAAGGTATCTTCGGCGAACGCGTCGCGGAGAAAGCATGAGCGCGCCCAGCGACAACATGACGATGGCGGCACCGCGCACCAAACCGCTGCTGCTGCGCCATCTGCCCTATTTCATCGCCGCTGCGATCCTCGTCGCATTGGCCGCCACGATGCGGTTCGACGGCTACGTCCTCAACATCCTGATGCAGGCGACGACGTTTTCGATCGCGGTGTTCGGCCTGTCCGTCGTGCTCGGCCTGTGCGGCCAGATCAATCTGGCGCAGGCGGCGTTCTTCGGCTTCGGCGCCTATGCCGTCGGCATAGGAACAACCGACCTGCATGTGAGCTACTGGCTCTGTCTCGTCGCGGGTTGCGTCATTGCGCTGGGGGCGGGGGCGTTCCTCGGCATGTCGACGCTGCGGCTTGGCGGCCATTACCTCGCGATGGTGACGATCTCGTTCCAGCAGATCGTTACGCTTGTCATGATCAACGCGATCGGGCTGACGCACGGCCCGGACGGTGTCTCCAACATCGGCCGGCCCGATCTGTTTCAGACCGCGCAGGGCTATCTCGCCTTCTGTGTCGCGGCGCTGGCGATCGTCGGGTATGCCGTCTGGCACCTGCCGGATACGAAGCTCGGGCGCGCCATGCGCGCGGTGCGCGACAATGAGCTTGCCGCCGGCGTCAACGGCATCGACGTGTTCCGCACCAAGGTCTACGCGTTCGCGCTGTGCGCCGCGCTCGGCGGTCTCGCCGGCGGGCTGTTCGCCGGCGGATTCGCCTATGTCAGCCCCGACCAGTTCTCGTTCGCGGAATCGATCGTGTTCCTGACGATGTCGCTGCTCGGCGGCGTCGCGTCCCCGATCGGCTCTGCGATCGGCACGGGTCTGTTGATTCTGATCCCGGAATGGCTGCGGTTTCTGAAGAGCGTTCCCGGGCTTTATCTCGCGATCTACGGCCTGTTCGTCATTCTGATCATCCGCTACATGCCCGACGGCATTTGGGGTTTCATCGGCGCCGCGCTCGATCGCTGGCGCAGTCGGATCAAGGCACCCGCGGCGGCGGCACCGCTGCTCCTGAAGCCAGCCACCGTCGGCGGCGATATCGTGCTCGAAGTCACGGGCCTTTCGAAATATTTCGGCGGCCTCAAGGCCGTCGATGGCGTCGATATCCAGGTCAGGCGCGGCGGCGTTCACGCCCTGATCGGCCCGAACGGCTCCGGCAAGACTACAACACTCAACGTGCTGTCCGGCCTCTACAAGGCGACATCGGGCAAGGTCGTGCTCGACGGCACCGACATCACCACCATGCCGCCGCATCAGCGCACCGCGGCAGGATTGGGACGCACGTTCCAGAACATCCGGCTGTTCCGCTCGATGACGGCGCTGGAAAATGTCGAGATCGGCGCCGAGCGGCCCGGCAACACGCTGATCGGGCAGGGCGGCCCCGCCGCGCTGACCGAGCGCGCGATGGAAGCGCTGACCTTCGTCGGTCTCGGTCCCCGCGCCAACGAACCGATCACGACCTTCTCCTACGGCCATCAGCGGCTGATCGAGATTGCGCGCGCGCTCGCCGCCAATCCGACGCTGCTGCTGCTCGACGAACCGGCGGCCGGCCTGAACTCGACCGAGAAGCTCGAACTGCACGAGTTGCTCAAGCGCATCGCCGCGCAGGGCCTGACCATCCTGATCATCGATCACGACATGACGCTGGTCTCCGAGGCGGCCCAGCACATCACCGTGCTCAATTTCGGACGCCGCATCGCGGACGGCGAATCCATGGCGGTGCTGCGTCATCCCGACGTCGTCTCCGCCTATCTCGGGAGCGAATGATGGCGCTGCTCCAGATCAACGATCTGATCGTGCTCTATGGCGAGATCGAAGCGCTGCGCGGGGTCTCGCTCAGCGTCGACGAGGGGCAGGTGGTCACCTTGCTCGGCGCCAACGGCGCGGGAAAATCTACCACACTGCGGGCAATCTCGGGACTGGCAAAACCGGCGGCCGGTGAAATCCTGTTCGACGGCAAGTCGATCGCGGGCCTGGGGCCGGAGGCCATCGTCCGCCTCGGCATCTCCCATGTGCCCGAAGGGCGTCGGATTTTTCCGGGCCTGACCGTGAAGGAAAACATCATGCTCGGCGCGTCGAACCGGCGCGTCGCGAAGGCCGAATTGTCGCGCGAGGCCGACGCCATGTTTGACCTGTTTCCGGATATCCGGCAGTTCTCGAATTCGCTCGGCTGGACCTTGTCGGGCGGACAATTGCAGATGGTCGCCGTCGCCCGCGGCCTGATGGCGAAACCGCGGCTGTTGCTGCTGGACGAACCTTCGCTGGGCCTGGCCCCGGTCATCGTGCAGGCGGTGTTCCGGATCATCGCGCAGATCCGGCAGAACACCACGGTGCTGCTGGTCGAGCAGAACGCGCGCATGGGGCTTTCGGTGGCCGATCACGGCTACGTGCTCGAAACCGGCCGCATCGTGCTCGGCGGCAAGCCCGACGAGCTCTGGGGCAACGAAGCCATCGCCGCCGCCTATCTCGGCGGTCACGCCAAGGCACGGGCCTGAACTGCCGGCGAAGATGCATGGTTACTATCATTGCGAGGGCGTGCCCTTGCCGGACGACACCCGGGCAGCGATAGTGAACCCAGCGCCCGAGGTCGATGAGGTGAGCAGTCCAGGGGCGACGGCTTAAGCGAAGTCGTCATTGCGAGGAGCGCAGCGACGAAGCAATCCATTTCTTGCGGCTATGGATTGCTTCGCTTCGCTCGCAATGACGGTGTAAATGGTCAAAGGGAAGGAAACAAAAGTGGCAAATAACGTGAAAAAGGTCTGGGCTTCGGGCAAGGCCGTGGTCAACGCCTGGCTGGCGATCCCTTCCGGGTTTTCCGCCGAAGTGATCGCGCAATGCGGGTTCGACAGCGTTACCGTCGACATGCAGCACGGCGTGCAGGATTACCAGTCGATGGTGCAATGCTTCCAGGCGATGAACGGCCATCCGGTGACGCCGATGGTCCGCGTGCCCTGGAACGAGCCCGGCATCATCGGCAAGGTGCTCGACGGCGGCGCCTATGGCGTGATCTGCCCGATGATCAACACCAGGCAGGAAGCCGAGAACCTCGTTCAATACGCCAAATATCCGCCGCGCGGCACGCGTTCGAACGGCCCGATCCGCTCCGGCATGTACGGCTCCGCCGGCTCCTATCAGCAGACCGCCAATGACGAGATCGTGCTGCTGCCGATGATGGAGACCAAGACCGCGGTCGGCAACATGGAATCGATCCTTGATGTCGAAGGCATCAACGGCGTCTATATCGGTCCTTCCGATCTCGGCTTCTCCTATGGCCTGGTGCCGAAGCTCGACCGCGACGAGCCGGAGATCCTCAAGATCTACGAGAAGATCGTGAAGGAGTGCGGCAAGCGCGGCCTCTATCCCGGCATCCACTGTTCAGGCGCCGAGGGCGCGGTGCGCGCCATCAACATGGGCTTCAAGCTCGTCACGCTGTCGAATGAGAGTGGGTTGATGATGACCTACGCCAAGATGCAGGTGAACCAGACCCGGAAAGAATCCGCCGGAAAAGCGTAAAAGGGCGAATGGCGAGTGGCGAATAGGGCGCATCGTTCGTGAATTGAAGACTGCTTTTTTCTACTCGCCATTCGCCATTCGCCAACGCCCATTCGCCAACTTCAAGGAGACACCGATATGACCCCGGCCCCCGTCATCCGCCTGCATCCCGACGATGGCGTACTGATCGCGCGGGCGAGCCTGCCGCCGGGGATGGCGGTGGCCGACGGCGTCACCACGGTCGAACGCATTCCGGCCGGCCACAAGGTCGCGATCAGGCCCATTGCCGTCGGCGAGCCGATCCACCGCTACGGCCAGATCATCGGCTTTGCCACCGCCCCGATCGCGCCGGGCCAGCATGTCCATACGCAGAACTGCGGCATGGGGGACTTTGCAAAAGACTACGCCTTCGGCGTCGATGTGAAGCCGGTGCCGAATTTCGATTTGCCGGCGACCTTCGAGGGCATCCGCCGTCCCGACGGGCGGGTGGCGACCCGCAACTATATCGGCATCCTCACGTCGGTGAATTGCAGCGCCCATGTCGCGGGCCTGGTCGCCGATGTCTTCAAGAAGAACCCGTTCACGCACGACAATCCGCTGGCCGATTTTCCCAACGTCGACGGCGTGGTGGCGCTGACCCACAAGACCGGCTGCGGCATGACGCAGGACGAGCCGCTGGCGCTGCTGCGGCGGACGCTCGGCGGCTACGCGCGGCACGTGAATTTTTCCGCCGTGATCGTGCTGGGGCTGGGCTGCGAGGTCAACCAGATCGGCGGGCTGATGACCGAACAGAAGCTCGCCGGCCGCCTGCGCGCGATGGACATTCAGGAAGTCGGCGGCACCCGCAAAACCGTGGAAGCCGGCGTCGCCTTCGTGAAGGAGGCGCTGACCGACGCGAACAAGGTGAAACGCGAACCGGTGCCGGCGAGCGAGCTGACGGTCGCCCTGCAATGCGGCGGCTCCGACGGCTATTCCGGCGTCTCCGCCAATCCGGCGCTCGGCGCGGCGAGCGACTTGCTGGTGCGGCACGGCGGCACCGTGATCCTGTCGGAAACCCCCGAGACCTACGGCGCCGAGCACCTGTTGACGCGGCGCGCGGTCAGCCGCGAGGTCGGCGAGAAGCTGGTCTCCCTGATGCGCTGGTGGGAGGAATATACCGCGCGCGAGGGTGCGGAGATGAACGCCAACCCCAGCCCCGGCAACAAGGCCGGCGGCCTCACCACCATCCTGGAAAAATCGCTGGGCGCGATGGCAAAAGCCGGCAGCACCAACCTCGTCGACGTCCTGAACTACGCCGAGCCCGTGACAAAAAAGGGTTTTGTCTTCATGGACACGCCCGGCTACGACCCGGTCGCGGCGACCGGGCAGGTGGCCGGCGGCGCCAACCTCGTCTGCTTCACGACCGGGCGCGGCAGCGTGTTCGGCTGCAAGCCCGCGCCCTCCATAAAACTTGCGACCAACACGCCGATGTACAAGCGCATGGAAGACGACATGGACGTCAATTGCGGCACCATCCTCGACGGCGAGGAAACCG
>JBGPSI010000180.1:0-10023 GCA_041490045.1 Bradyrhizobium sp. | reverse complement strand
GTGGCACGCATGGGTCATATCCTCCGCATCAACTTCGAACGATGTCCCGGTAGCCCCAATCGCTCCTGCGACCTCTGTCCGGAGCGATCAGGAAGCGCGGCGGCGATACCTAGTAAGGCCGGTAGTAGCGGCGCCCGTAATATGGCCCGCCGCCGTAATAATAGGGTCCGCCGCCGTAATAGCCGGGCCCGTAGCCGTAGCTGTTGTAATAGTCGTTGCGCTGCTGCTGGGCGGCGATCGCGCCCATCGTTCCGATCGCCATCCCCATGAAAGCCAATCCCGCGGCGCTGCCTCCATTTCGGTAGTAGCGGCGACGGCGGACCGAGCTGATATCCGTGGCACCGCTGGACCCCGTAGTGGCCGAGATACCCTTCGCAGCGGGAGCCGCCCGACCGGCCATGGCCGGCAGCGGCTCGCTCATCGTGACAACCAGCGCTGCGATCGTCGCCATGACGACGCCGCGGCCAACCGAAGAAAGTAATTCCTTACGCACACGCATTTTCGTCTCCTTCATCATTACCCGACCAATGCATCGCATCGACGGTAGAAACCGCGACCATTCAAGGAAACAGCACGGTAAACCGCGCGCCTTCGCCATCGTCGCCTCGACCGATCCGCAACTCACCACCGATCTGCCTTGTGAATGATTGAATGATCCTCATCCCCAGCCCTGTGCTGGCGCCGGGGTCGAACCCTTCCGGCAAGGCCGGCCCGTCATTGGAAACAGAAAGCGAGTGACCGTATGTCGGCTCCTGCTGCAGACTGACGGCGATCCGGCTCTTGCCGTACTTTGCTGCATTCGTGATCATCTCGCTGGCGATGAAGCCGAGCGGAATCGCGGTGGCGGCCGGCAGATTGATTTCAATGCCCTCGACGGTGATCTGTTCGGGGTAGCTTTCCGAGGACACCATCGCCGAAAAATCGCGGCCGAAGTCCTGAAGGAATTTCTTGAATTCGATGGTTTGCACACCCTCATAGGAATTGAGGCGATGATGGATCCGCGCGATCATGGAAACGCGGTTGGCCGCGACGGCCAGTTGCGTGGCCGCTTCGGTGTTCGTCGATGCCCGGCTCTGCAGCGAAAGCAGGCTGATGGTCATCTGCAGGTCGTTCAACAGCCGGTGATCCGACTCCTTTTTCAGTAACTCCTTCCGATGGATCAGTTCGTCTTGCTGACGAAGCTGCGCCTCACTCTCCGCCAACGCATCGCGCAGGCGTATTTCCATGGATCGATATTGGATCAACTCGCGCTCGTAGCTCTCGATGGTACGGCGCGCCGGATTCAAAAACGTCAGGGTGGGCGGCGACGACCCGCTGCCCTCATCAGGGCTGCAAACCTGCCGTGGAATTGCTGTTTTGCCCATGGGATCAGGATGCGCACAGGACGGCCGCATCACTTTGATCCATGTCAATCATAAGTCGGACAGCGCACATTGCCCGGCGAGGCGCCCATAGGCGCGGCCGCAGCCACCAGTACAACACCGGCAGCCGGCAAGGCGAAGGCCGGTCAGGCGAAGCAAGGCAGGGGGAGCCCCGATGAAAAGAAAGCCGCTTGTTCGATCGTTGTCCATCATCGGCGCGATCGTCGTGTCGATGGTGGGGACGGCATCCGCGGCCGACATCCACGTGATGATCTCGGCCGGTTTCTATGGGGTCTATTCGGAGCTGGGCCCGGCTTTCGAGCGCGCGAGCGGCCACCATCTGGTCACGACGCGTGGTCCATCGATGGGTGACTCTCCGGAGGCCATTCCCGCGCGGCTTGCGCAAGGCGAGGCCGCCGATGTCGTGATCCTGGATGGAGGGGCCGCCGACCAACTCGGCCGTCGAGGCCTGGTGCGCGCCGGCAGCAAGGTCAATCTCGCGCGCTCGCTGATCGGCATGGTGGTGCGCGAAGGCGCCACAAAGCCCGATATTGGCAGCGTCGAGGCCCTCCGGAGCACGCTGCTTGCGGTAAAGTCCATCGCGTATTCGGACAGCGGCAGCGGCACCTATCTGTCGACCAAATTGTTCCCCAGCCTCGGCGTCGCGGAACAGATCGCGGGCAAGAGCCGAAAGGTGCGCGGACCTCCGTCCGGCGAGCCGGTAGCGAGGGTCGTCGCGCGTGGCGAAGCGGAGATCGGCTTCCAGCAGGTCAGTTCGTCGGGACGATTCCGGCCGAGGTCCAGCCAACGATTTTTTTCGCGGGCGCGCTCACCAGCACGGTCCGGCAACCCGAGGCAGCGAGCGCATTGATCCGCTTCCTCGCCTCATCGCAGGCGGCACCGGTGATCAAGAAGGCCGGGCTGCTGCCACTCCCGGAACAATAGCGCGCACAATCGCTTCGTCTCGGATTTGCCCGGTGCGGTCTGCACGTGCCCGAACTCGTGAGCACGCGATCCGCCGATCTCGCGCGGCGTTGAAACAACGTGAGAAGCCGTTCTCTTTAAACGGACGCTGGCCTTCCTCATCTCCATTTGGAGCCAAACTTCCGGCTTCTCAAATCCTATGGAGAAATCAAATGACCATGATCAGGATACTGTCGGCTGCCGCGATCGCTGCAGCGGCGCTCGCTACTCCAGCCATGGCCCAGCAGAGCCAGCCGATGCCGTGGCACTTCGCGGCGAGCCCCAAAGCGCGCACCACGTCCCCGGGCGTGCTCTACATTGACGGCCGCGCCTGCTATCCGGCTCCGCGCGTCGGCGCATTTGCCTCGCAGCCCTGGATCAACAGCAACGACATCCCCTGCTACCCGACGCCGGATTATTACTGATCCGTTCCTCCGTCCCGAAGCGGCCTGCCCGTTCGCCGCCAGGCAACGATATCCAGATCGGTGCGATATCGGTCCGGCCCGGGGTGTCGGCGCGACTGGACTGGAAGACGTCGGGCCGGAAGATTCCACCAGCCCGACTTCTTTCCTCCTGTCGTCAAGGCATGGCGAGCTGGATTGTCCGGTCTTCGCTGCCGACCGGACGATCTCTAGCCATCGACTCGATCATCGGCCAGTTTTGCCGCAGGAATGTCGTGGCGTCAGAAATGGTGGCCGCCTGCACCTTGACGCTGCAAGCCTGTCTTCCGCCGTTGTTGGTTATCTGAAAATGAAACGTGTAGGCTGTCGTGCCGGCGTTTTTGCCAGCCGGCCGGCGCTCGCGGCGCATTTGGTGTCCCCCCTTGGTGCGTCGAACCGGGACATTTTAGATTTGCGACTTGGCCTTTCGTGGGGCGCGTTCACGGCAAATTTTCCGGCACCGGCATTGGATCAAGGTTTTTTCCGCGACGAAGAAGCGAAGGCGTTCTTCACCACCGCCGAGAATTTGGCCCAACTGCAACTCAGCGAAGCATCCTCGCAATGAGCCGGTTTAGATCGATCGATCGGGCGTTTCCTCGGCAGCAATAACATCGGTGGTCCGACGGGTTGACGGGCGCTTTCGATATTCGCCTGAAGCTGTTCATTCTGTCTTCGCGCCAGGTCAGCCGACATCTCCTCTCGCCGTTGCGCATCGAGGAAGCTCATATACTCGCGATCGATCTGCTTGCGCTCTTCCGCTGTCGGATTGGGGCCCGCAATGTCGAAATTCCGGTTCTGCATGAAGTCGTAATAGGTATAGCCTCCGCCCGGCTTTCGCCGGCCTGCGAACCGCGCGTTGCAGTCCGTCGTCAAGCGGCCGCGCTCGTCATCCGCCGGGGCGTTGGCCTGGGTCTGTTCGACGCACTCTTCATAATCGCGGGCAGATTGCGGCGACATCCCGCCAGAATCCAGCCACCAGCTGGCGAGCGCAAGCGAAGCCAGCACAACGAATGCGACCAGCCACCTTTCAATGCCACCGTCCAGCAAACGGTACATACGCAAGAAGTCCCCCACCGATTCGAGCATTACGCGGAAAAAATGCGGGTTTTTGCGGGCAGACATCCCCCGATGTAGCAACGGCGCCACAGTCAGCCGCATTATTTACCGAGCAGAAATCCCGCCATGATTGGGCGCGGATTGTCGAACAGTGTCGGATCGTTGATTATCAAGGGTATTGGTCATGCGATCCTTAAGAACCATTGCGACATTGGCGTCGGCAGCCGCGATCGTCGGTTCAATATTTGCAGTTAGCTGGGTCAGCCTTGCCCTGCTCGGCTTTTGAGTGCGCGCTGAACCATCGCCTTTACGGGCGATAGCCTGCCCGCACTTGGATAGCGGGGTGGATACCGGTGAGCGTGAAGAAAACGCGCACCAAATCAGGAGTTTGGAGCCCGTTTCGATTCATCGAAACGAACAGGCTCCGGTTTCGGATCGACGTGTATGTTTTTGATTGCAACGCTGGTAAGTTGGTGACGATGATTGCGAAATGCATTTTGTTCCTGTTTGCCGCAACGATGCTCGCAAATTGCTGCGCGTTGGGAAACGGTTGCGCGCCGACATCCGCAGTGCCGGCCGGGTGGGACGGATTGGGCGCTGCTCCGGCGGAAGACACCCAAGCGGTTGAGGCTCCACCGCCCAGAAAACAGGCACGCGCGAAGCGCGAGATCATCCTCGGCCCGCTCGACGCCACGGCGACCGATCAAACCAGCAGGTCCCGCCCGAGGGACCAATGGGAGAAAGATCAAGCGGCGGATCAGGACGACGAGGCCAGGCTCAAGCGTACGCTCAGGATTTGCAGCGCCTGTTAGCCGGCGAAACCGCCCGGGACAACGCGACACCAATCCGGCTGAGGCTTCTGATCTTGAACGGCGACCTGCTGCGGGCAGCTGGGCGTTTTCGGCCCCCGCCCGCTCTGCAGGATGCAGACAGCCTCCCAAGGTCGGCTTCCGAGCTATTTCAGGCAGTTAGCCTGCGATTCTCCGAACACGGCACAAGCAGATGCTTTTCGTTTCCCGCTTATGGCCATCTTGAGTGAACCAAATCTCTTTTGGGGACTTGGTGCTGCAATCAGGTTGAATTGCAACAGATGGACCGTTCATGATGAGCCAGGATCCAAACGGCGTTCAAATCGAGCAGATCCATACCGGCGCAATCTGCAAAGAGATCGGCGAAAGGCTGCGTGTCGCGCTGGGGGAGAATCCGAAGCAGTTGCCGCACCATATTCTCGGCCTGACGGAACGATTTGACAGCCTTGAACGCGGCAACGCCGCCTTCAGGGCTTCGATCGGGATGGACGCGAAATGAAAGACTTTTCGAACGCATCTTTTCCGCCTGAAACGTTAGACGTCATGAAGAACGCCCTGGACGCGGCGGTTGCCTCGCTGCCGGACCCGGTCAGCTCCGCTCATGTACAATCCCTGGCCGAAACCATTCTTCGCACGGCCAAGGAAGGCGAGAGAGACCCGGCAACATTGCAGAGGATGGCGCTCATGGAACTTCAGATATCGCCCCGTCATTGACGAGGCCCCCGGCGCTAGACGTGCCGGCCCGCGGCATATCCGGACGACCACGCCCATTGAAAGTTGAAGCCGCCGAGCCAGCCGGTGACGTCGACGACTTCCCCGATGAAATAGAGCCCGGGGACGGTCCTTGCCTCGAAGGTCTTCGAGGAGAGTTCCGACGTATCGACGCCGCCGAGCGTGACTTCCGCGGTGCGATAGCCCTCGGTCCCGTTCGGCCGGATGCGCCACTGCTTCACCGCGGCAGTCACCTTCGCAAGCCACGCGTCGGAGAAATCCGCGATCCGCTCCGGACCGCCGATCGTATCGGCAATGGCGCGCGCGAGCCGCTTCGGGACGAAGCCGGCGAGCGCGGTCGCCGGCTCCTGCTTCGGATGCGCGCTGCGCATTTTCCTGAGTTCGGCCAGGAGGTCGATCCCGGGCGCCATATCGACGACGATGTCCTGGCCCTCGCGCCAGTAGGACGATATCTGCAAAATGGCCGGACCGCTCAAGCCGCGATGGGTGAACAATAGCGCCTCATCGAAGCTCGTCTTGCCGCAGCTTACGATCGCTTCGACCGAAACACCGGCGAGATCGCCGAATTGCTTGAGCAGCGCTGCGTCGAAAGTCAGAGGCACCAGCGCCGCCCGAGGCGGCACGATTTTCAGGCCGAATTGCTCGGCGACTTTGTAGCCGAATCCGCTCGATCCCATCTTGGGAATGGAAGGTCCGCCGGTGGCGACCACCAGCGAGCGAGCGCGAAACTCGCCTTGGTCTGACACCACGACAAAGCCGTCTTCGCTCTTTGAGACCGCGGAGACGCGCACCCCCGGCCGCAGCTCGGCACCGGCCTTGCGGCATTCTTCCACCAGCATGTCGACGATCTGCACCGAGGAACCATCGCAGAACAATTGCCCACGCGTCTTCTCGTGCCAGGCGATGCCGTACTTCTCGACCAGCGCGATGAAGTCGCGCTGGGTAAAGCTGCTCAGCGCCGAGGTGCAGAACCGCGGATTGTTCGACAGAAACTTCGCAGGACTCGCGTGCAGGTTGGTGAAATTGCAGCGCCCGCCGCCGGAGATGCGGATCTTCTCGGCTGGAAGGCGGGATTGTTCGAGCAGCAGCACCGAGCGGCCGCGCTGGCCGGCGACGCGTGCGCACATCAGGCCGGCGGCGCCGGCGCCGAGGATGACGACATCATGGAAATTCGCTGGCGGATGGCGGGCCTTCGTCATTCGACCAGCAGCACGTCCACCGCCACCGCGAGCTTCTGCTTACGCGATCCGACGATGACGCCGTCGACCGGCGAGACATCGGAGAAATCACGCCCCACGGCGAGGATGATGTGATCGTTCTCGACCAGGATGTCATTGGTCGGGTCGAAGCCGACCCAGCCGAGCCCCTCGCCGCACCACAGCGAGACCCAGGCGTGCGTCGCATCCGCGCCCTGCAGGCGCGGCCTGCCCGGCGGCGGGATGGTGCGCAGATAGCCGGAGACATAGGCCGCGGGCAATCCCAGGCCGCGCAGGCCTGCGATCATCACATGGGCAAAATCCTGGCACACGCCGTGGCGTTTCTCGAACACTTCCTTGAGCGGCGTCGAGATCACGGTCGCCTTCGCATCGTATTTGAATTCGGTGCGGATCCGGTGCATCAGGTCGACCGCGCCGGCGAGGATGCCGCTATCGGGCGGAAAGCTCGCGGCGGCATACGTGGTAACCGGCCGCTGCACCGGCACCAGCGGGCTGGCAAAGACGTAGCCGATCGGCGATTCCGGGCCGAGGCTTGCGGCCTCGAATGCCACGTCGCGGACGCTTTCCCAGGCGGGACTCGGCGCGTCGCGGCCGGGCGCCTGGCGGGACACCGAAACTCGCGACCTCGAATCGATCCGCAGGGTGCGATGCGCGGTTTCGATCAGGATGCTCTCGGTCAGGGTGCCGAAAAAGTCGCGCCGAAGCGCGCGATCGGCGGGCTTGGGACGGATTTCGACGCTGTGCGAGACCAGTTGCTGCCCGTCGCCGGTCCGCGGCTCCAGCCGGAGCGAGCAGCGGGCGAAACTGACCGGACTTTCGTAACTGTAGCTCGTGACGTGACGGATGTCGTAGATCACGCCAGCCCCGTCAGCTTCTCTGGCCGGCTGGCATTGGGCCCATGCGGAAAATAATGCGATCCGATGGCATCGGCGAGGTTGAGCAGGTCCTGCTCCAGTGAAAACAGCGTCTTGGTGTCGAGGCTGGCCGCCTCCGCTGTCGTCAGCGTCGCCTGCAGCGCCACCGCGAGGCGCTGCGGCCGCTCGATCAGGCCGCTCTCCTTCAGCGCCGGCAGGCTCGCGATGTGGTCGTTCAAAGCCTGAACCTGGAACGCGACCGAACGCGGATTATAGGGGTCGAGCACCACGAGATCGCGCACCGGCGCCAGCAGCGGGCCGACCAGATAGCGCGAGCGATAGGTGATCTGGCAATCCACCAGCGTCAGCAGGATATCGAGGTCCTCGCCGCCGGCCTCGTCATAGGCGAACTGGCGGGCGAACCGCATGGTGTTGATGGCCCGCTCTGCGCGGCGGCCCATTTCGAGAAAGCGCCAGCCGGCGGCGCGGTTCATGTTTTCCTGCGCCAGCCCTGCGAAGCTCGCGAGCTCCTGCAGCGTCAGTTCGGCGGCGCTGACCACGCCGTCGTCGTCTTCAACCTCCTGCGCAAGCCGTTCAGCCATTTCGGTAATAACCTGCCAGGCATCGGGCGAAAGCCGTTCACGCAACGACGTCGCGGTGCGTTGCGCGGCCCGCACCAGCGACAAAGCCGAGCCGAATTTGTCTTCAGCCTGAAGCGCTTCCGCGGCAATCTTCGCAGGCTGGGTGCGCGACGCTAGCGAGGTCGCGCCCCACGTCACCAGGAGCCGCTGGATTCGCTCGAGCGCATGCGCGACGGGCGACGATCCCTTGCCGGGATCGCGCTGCGAGGTTCCGAGCGCCCGCACCAGCCGCAGCGTGGCTTCAGCGCGCTCCAGATAGCGGCCGAGCCAGAACAGATTGTCGGCGGCCCGGCTCGGCACCCAGCCGGCAATGCGCCTGATCCGCACAGTGTCGCCCGCCGGCAAGAGCGTCGTCGCTGGCACCGCCTTGTCGGAGACCACCCAGACATCCGCCGCCCGCGCGCCGTCCCCCATCGACACCGCGCGGGCATCGGTCTGCTCGGCGATCCGGCAGAAGCCGCCGGGCATGATGGTCCAGCCATTGGGCGTGGCGGCCGCGAACACCCGCAGCACGAACGGGCGCGGCATGATCCGCCCCTGGTCCCACACCGGCATGGTCGACAGCCGCACCAGTTCCTGGCCGACATAATCGATGCCGCGATCGTTGATCGCGGACTTGAGCCGCTCGCGATCGGCTGCCGACAATTCGCCGGCGAGCACCGGCCCGCTGCCGGGAAAACCGGGAACGCCCCTGGCGTAGGCGCCTTCGATCGCAACCTGGTCGAGCCGCGACAGCACTTCGTCGCGGGCGGCCTTCTGGCCGCACCACCAGGTCGCGATATTCGGCATTTTCAGATCTTCGCCCAAAAGACGCCGGCTCAGGCTGGGCAGGAAGCCGAGCAGCGCCCTTGCCTCCATCACGCCCGAACCCGGCATGTTGGCGACGACCACGCCGTTCTTGCGCACCACGTCGATCAGGCCGGGCACGCCGAGCTGGGAAGAGGCATCCAGCTCCAGCGGATCGAGAAAATTGGAATCCACCCGGCGCAGCAGCACGTCGAGCCGCTTCAGGCCCGCAACGGTGCGGATATGGATGCGGTCGCCGCTGACGGCGAGATCGTCGCCCTCGACTAGGAGGAAGCCGAGATAGCGCGCCAGCGTGGCGTGCTCGAAATAGGTTTCGCTGAACTGGCCGGGCGTCAAAAGCCCTATGCGCGGCTCGTCGCGGTCGGCGCTGGCGCGCAGCGCGCCGCGGAACGCCTCGAAGAACGGCGCCACCCGTTCGACGTTCATCGACTTGTAGAGCGAGGCGAAGGCGCGCGACAGCACCAGCCGGTTTTCCAGCGCGTAGCCTGCCCCCGACGGCGCCTGGGTGCGGTCGCCGAGCACCCACCAGCGCCCGTCGGGGCCGCGGCCGACATCGGCGGCGTAAAGACTGAGATAGCGGCCGCCCGGCGGTTTGACGCCGCAGACCGCGCGCAGATATTCGGCGCTGCCGGCAATGGCCGCTGCCGGGATTGCGCCCTCGGCAACCAGACGGCCCTCGCCGTAGAGATCGCTCAGCACCAGTTCCAGCAATTCGGCGCGCTGGACGATGCCGGCGGTCAATTGCTGCCAGTCGGCCTCGTCGATCAGAAGCGGCAGATGGCTCAGCGGCCAAAGCCGGTCGGAGGTTTCGCCGGGCGCGCGGTAGGTCACGCCGGCCTCCCGCAAATGCCGGTCGGCAGAGCCGAAACGGCGGTCGATTTCGCTCGGGCTCAGCGCTGCGAAAGCGTCGAAGAACCGGTTCCAGACCGCCCGCGGTACCCCGTCCTGCGCGATATATTCATCGGGAATTCCCGGCAGGCGGGCATAGTCGCGCATCCACTGCGCCACCCGCCGGTCGGCCGGACGGACCCTGTTGCCCTGACTGCTTGCCCGGCCGCCTTCCTGGCCGTCCTGTCCCGCCATCCCACCTCTCCCGCTGCCTATTCAATGCAGGAGCGGCGTCCTCAAGTCGAGTGTCAAAGG
>JBGPSI010000179.1:0-10023 GCA_041490045.1 Bradyrhizobium sp. | reverse complement strand
GCCGAAGGAGCTGAAGAAGTTCAACAAGCTCGGGTCGATCGTCGACATGCCGTTCAAGGACGGCGAGTTCGATTTCGTGTTCGAGACCAGCCTGTGCCATGTCTCGGAAAAGCAGGTGCCGCGCGCGATTCGCGAGTTGAATCGCGTCGTGAAGACCGGCCTGGTGTTCGGATCGGTGACCTCGGACATGGCGCCCGCGCTGATCGATCGCTACGACCTGTTGCGCGGGGTCAAGAAGCTCGGCACCTGGTGGGAATGGTCGGAGCTGTTCTTCTCCAACGGGTTCGACCTGTCGATGCATCGCCGCGACTGCACCGATGAGTTGTGGGCGGCGACGCTTGCCGCCAACAAGGGGCCCGGCCAGTGGTACGCGGACTCCGACAGCCTGCGCTACTCGTTCTTCGACAAGGTCGAAGCCGACGACGATTGAGCAGTAGCTAGTCGTCCCTGCGATAGCAGGGACCCATAGCCACCGGAGCAAGTTTGATGAAGAGCGTCGGCGACCCCGTTTCAATCGAGGGCGCAACGCGGTATGGGGTCGCTGCTTTCGCAGGGACGACGCAGGAAATTTATTGGCAGTTGCTCGGTCGAACGCGTAGAACCACAGCGTCGATTTTACGGTCATGCCGGCCGTACAGCATCGGTTGGTTTCATGGCGCGAAAGCCTCCATCGTCGGATGATCGGATCAAGGCTGTCGCGGACGGCGCGCTCGCGCCGGAGTCCGAGGAAAAGCTTTTGGCCGATGCCGAAGTCGCAGGTGCAGTTGCCCGCGACAAGGCGTCGTCTCCGCCCGATGATGACGAAGACGACGAAGACGAGCTTGAACTCGACGACGACGAGGAAGATGAGGACCTCGTCGTCTTTACCGCGAAGGAAGCCGCCGGCGCGCTGGCGACGATCTATGCCTTCGTCAAACCGTTCCTGAAGAATTACAAGGCAATCCTGGCATTCGTCGGCCTCGGCGTCCTGGTCGAGACGCTGTTCAATGTAATCATGCCGCTCAGCCTGAAATTCCTGATCGACGACGCGCTCGGCGAGGAGGATTTCCGCGCTCTTTACATCATCCTCGGCGTACTCGCGGCCGCCGGGATCATCACCTCGATCGTCGCGGTCTGGTACGAACGCTGGGACGCCAAGCTCGCGGCTTCGCTGATTTCCGATGTGCGGACGCGGCTGTTCGAACATATCCAGAATTTGCCCGCGGCCTATTTCGCGCGCACCAAGCGCGGCGAGATCCTGTCGCGGTTTTCGGTCGATCTCGCCGCCTTCGAAGGCTCGATCAAGGGATTCGCCAACAGCGCCGCGCTGCCGTTCTTCGAACTGATCGCGGGCATCATCCTGATGCTGTTCCTGAACTGGCAGCTCGCCGCGATATCGCTGCTGGTGTTCCCGATCACGCTGATCGGCCCGCGGATCCTGACGCCGAAAGCGGTGCAGGCCAATTACGAGCAGAAGCTCAATGAATCCTCGCTGCTCGGCATGGTGCAGGAGAACGTTGCGACCCAGGCGGTGGTCAAGGCGTTCATGCTGCAACGCCGCACGCTCGGCTGGTTCACGATGCGAAACGACGAGGCGCGCCGCAAGATCGCCTCCGCGGCGTTCCTGTCGACCATGGTCGAGCGCACGGTCACGATCTCCGTGCTGTTGCTGCATCTCGTGGTGCTGGCTATCGGCGCCTATCTCGCCACCAAGGGCCAGATCACGATCGGCACCTTCGTGACGTTCGAGAGCGCGTTCTGGGAGGTGTCCTACAACATCGCCCACGTGATGCATTTCATCCCGGTATCGATCCAGTCGGCGGCGGCGGTGCGTCACATCCAGGAAATGCTGGACGAGCCGACCCGCGGCGCCGACCGCCCGGGCGCGCCCGACCTGCCGCGCATCACCAATGACATCACCTTCGATCGCGTCACCTTCAAGTACGAAGGCAGCCAGACGCCGGTGCTCGATAATTTCAGCCTCAAGCTCAAGGTCGGCAAGAGCATCGCCATCGTCGGGCCCAGCGGCTCCGGCAAGAGCACGCTGCTCAATCTGATTCTGCGGCTTTACGTGCCCGACGAAGGGCGCGTCACCATCGACGGCGTCGATATCCGGAAAGTCACCCGCGAGTCCCTGCGCCGGAGCATGGCGGTGGTGTTCCAGGAAAACATGCTGTTCAACATGTCGATCCGGGAAAACATCCGGCTCGGCAAGGAGGGCGCGACCGACGAGGAGGTGGTCGAGGCCGCCCGCAAGGCCGAGATCCATCGCTACATCATGAGCCTGCCGCAGAAATATGACACCCTGGTCGGCGAACGCGGCGAGACGCTGTCGGGCGGCCAGCGCCAGCGCATCGCGATCGCGCGCGCCATCGTGCGCGATCCGTCGATCCTGCTGCTCGACGAGGCGACCTCCGCGCTCGACCAGACCACGGAAGCCGCGATCAACAAGACGCTGTTGAAGCTCGCCAAGGACCGCACCATGATCTTCTCGACCCACCGGCTGACATCGGTGGTGGAAATGGACGAGATCGTCGTGATAGCAGGCGGCAAGGCGGTCGAACGCGGCTCCCATGCCAAGCTGCTGGCGGCCAACGGCATGTATCGGAAGCTCTGGGACGATCAGAGCCACCAGCCGCATCAGGCGGCCGATCAAACCGACGACGACGATGACGATGATGACGACGAGGATTGAGACGGGCCGGCCGTGATGATGGCGTCAGGGATGGGCGGCCTGTTTCGCCGCCAGCCTTCGCGGCATTGACCCGCCGGACAACCGCCGGCCGATCGCCAGCCGCGTACCTTGCGCCAGTCGCACGATGAAGCGCGCCCAGCGCTGCGCCCGCCAGGACAGGGCATTGTCGATCGACAGCGAACGCAGGTGGTAGGCCTTGGCGAGGCATCGCGCCTCGCAGGCCTTCTTCTCCGGATCGTCGTAGAACTCCGCGATCTTTTTCGCGGCCATGCCCTCGGTGGAAAGCCACCTCGGGATGTAGACATTGCACAGCCGTTCGACGTCGGTGAACACCTTGGTGGTGCCGGTTCCCGCGGCGGGGCAGGAGGTCGAGAAAGCGTCGCCCACCAGCACGATCCCGGATTGAACATGGCCTTCGGTGACGCAGAGATCGGCCGGCCTGATCTTGACGGCGCCGCTCACCTTGAATTCGCCCATCATATTATCGAGGCCCGGCATCATCGCGAGCATCGCCTGCTCGGGCGCCGCTTTGAACGCCGGCAGCCAGGGGTCGGTCATGTCGCGATAGACCATCAGATTGGCGCGCATCGCGCCATCGATCGGAAAAATCGAGAGATAGGCCATGCGCGAACTCGATCGCTTCGGCCAATAGGTCAGTGCCGGGAAATCGAACGCCGCGCGGCCGACCGGTTCGAGGTTGAAGCCGAGCGTGACCGAATGGCATTCGCTGACGACGTGGCGCTTGATGCCGAGCGTCTGACGCAGGCCGACATTCAGGCCGTTGGCGAAGACGACCAGCCGCGCCGAGATTTCCTCGCCGTTCGACAGCACGAGCTTCTGCCGCTCCGGACCGTTGGCGACCGCGGAAGCCTTGGCGCGGATGGTTTCGACATCCGGCGGAATTTGCCCGCGCACGGTGTTGACGAGCGTATCGTACATCACGCCGTGCTGGTCGCTGGGCTTCCTGGCGACGACATGGCCAAAACGCGCTTCCCAGACTTCGCCGTCGAGCGTGGTCTCGCGCAAGGTGGCATCGGCAAGACCGGTCTTGCGCAACAGGTCGAGCTGTTCTCCGCCGAGCTTTTCGCAGCGCAACTCGGGCGGATAGACGGTGTGAGGATCGATCAGGACCGCCGCGATGCCGGCGCGTCCCAGCATCGCCGCCGCGGTTGAACCGGCGAGACCGCCGCCGACGATCGCAACATCCGTGTAGCGCATGCAGTGCCTCTCGACCGAAGGCCCTATCAATGCGCCCGAAAAGACAAACAAATCTTGAAAGCGGCCCTCGAAACAGGCCCATTGCCGGTTGTCGATTTAACTGAAAAGCAATGTCGGAAGAACAAGATCGCGCGCCGCGCCGCCGCCGCTCGAAGCATGGGTCCGATGATTTCGGTAACGATCGATTCACCTAACCCGGACCTCGGCCCGCATTGGGACGACCTCGTCCGGCGTGCATCCTCCAACGTCTTCATGAATCCCGCCGCGCTGGACGCCGCTTGCGCGACCGGCTTCGCCAGGATCGAGATGTTGCTGGCCTGGGAAGAGGAGGCAGGCGCACGAAAACTCGTCGGCGTCTGGGCGCTGCGGTTACGAAAAATCGCGCCATTCTGGCCGACCGTGCTGGAAGCGCTGCCCTACAACTATGCCTTTCTCTCCAGCCCCGTGGTCGATCCCGCCCATGTCAGTGCGGTGATCCCGGCGTTCTTCGCGGCGATCGAAAAAAGCCCGTCGCTGCCCGATGTCGTGAGCCTCCACGAGCTCGACACGGAAGACCCGAGCTATCCGGCGATGCTGCGCGAACTCGCCGTGCGCGGCGTCACGCCGCTGATGCTTTCGGCAAGCGCGCGCCCCTTTGTGACCCCGGAATTCGGCGTCAAGCGATCCGGCTCGACCCGCAAGAAGCTGCGGCAGGACTGGAACCGGCTGACGGCGCTTGGTGCCGTTGAGGTGGTGAACGACCGAACGCCGGCCGGCGCCGCGCAGGCGTTCGAAACGTTTCTGGCGCTGGAAAAAGCCAGCTGGAAAGGCGAGGGGGGTACCGCGCTGCTGTCGGATCCGCGCGACGCCACCTTCGTGCGGCGATTGCTGCAAAACCTGGCGGCGCGGGGCGATGCTTCGGTGGCGCTGCTGCTTGTCAACGGCGAGGCCATCGCCGCGCAGGTGCTGATGTATTGCGGGACCACCGCCTACACCTGGAAAACCGCGTTCAGCGCGGCCTACGCCAAATATTCACCGGGCACGCTGTTGATCGACAAGATGACCGAGGAGCTGTTTGCCGGCTGCGGGGTCCGGGCGATCAATTCCTGCGCGGCGGAAGCAAGCTTCATGGCGCAGCTCTGGGCCGGGCGCCGGACCGTGGTCGATCTGCTGGTCGATCTCGGCCCGGGAAAATCGCTTGCCTACCGGCTGGAAGCCGGCCGGCAGCTCGGCTACCAGCACCTACGGAATTGGCGCAACCGGCTCCGCCACCGGCCTTCGGCCCCGGCGCCGAAGAAACTGAGCTTGGCCGCGCCTCCATAGGCCCAGATCAGCCTATATTACCCGGATAATATTGATGTCCGGCCGATTCGAGCCCGACGCCTTCAGGGCCGGCGGCGGCAAGGCGTCGGGAAGGTTCGCGGGATTCGCAGTCTCGACCGCGCAAGAGTCGTGACGTTGGACTGCGCTGAAATCCGCGAGCATGACGATTCCGCCTATGCCGCAGGCGCTTCTCAGCTTGTCGTTTCGCCTTGACTTGCCTATCTACCGCCGATACAACCCGCGCACTTAACGACAGGCGGTGAGTGACGCCAGAGTCGGAACGGATCACCCTCTTGGTCCTTTTGGGATCGAGACGGGCACCAACCTCGACGAATGCCGCTCAAACGCTGTCGATGATAGCTAGGCACTGCCAGGACGATCTTGGTTCTCTTGAGCAAGTTCTCTTGAGATTGATATCGGATGCATGACCTCGGTAGCCGACTGACCAGCGCAAGCTGATCGGTTGCGACTGAGGTCCTCTGTGGCGTCGAAGCGCTTTCCGCTCAGCAATGAGCAGTTGGCGCGATTTCGCTTTGCGCGGATGTTTTTGCGCGAGGCGGCCGGTGGGGCAGGTGGCCCCAAATGAATTTGCGGAGCCGATGTGCGGTTTCGCGTGAACTAAAGGGTGAAGGCTGACATGCCGACGATCAACCAGCTGATCGCAAGTCCGCGCGTTGTACAGAAGTCGCGCAAGAAGGTGCCCGCGCTGCAGCAGTCGCCGCAGAAGCGCGGCGTTTGCACGCGTGTCTACACCACGACCCCGAAGAAGCCGAACTCGGCGCTCCGCAAGGTCGCCAAGGTGCGCCTGACCAATGGCTTCGAAGTCATCGGCTACATTCCGGGTGAAGGCCATAACCTTCAGGAGCACTCGGTGGTCATGATCCGCGGCGGCCGCGTCAAGGACTTGCCGGGCGTGCGCTACCACATCCTCCGCGGCGTGCTGGATACCCAGGGCGTCAAGAATCGTAAGCAGCGCCGTTCGAAGTACGGCGCGAAGCGTCCGAAATAATCGGGAACCGACAAGATGTCTCGTCGCCATTCTGCTGAAAAGCGTGAAGTGAACCCGGATCCGAAGTTCGGGAACATCATCATTACGAAGTTCATGAATTCGATCATGTACGACGGCAAGAAGTCTGCCGCCGAGTCGATCGTGTACGGCGCGCTCGAACTGATCGAAACCAAGACCAAGCAGGGTCCGCTGCCGGTATTCGAGCAGGCTCTGGAAAACGTGATGCCGACCATCGAAGTGCGGTCGCGCCGCGTCGGTGGCGCCACCTATCAGGTGCCGGTCGAAGTCCGCTCCGTGCGCCGGCAGGCGCTGGGGATTCGCTGGATCATCACGGCGGCGCGCGAGCGCAATGAAAAGACGATGACGGAGCGGCTCTCGGCTGAGCTGCTCGACGCGTCGAATGGCAGGGGAAACGCCGTCAAGAAGCGTGAAGACGTGCACCGGATGGCGGAAGCCAACCGCGCCTTCTCGCACTATCGCTGGTAACGGCGAAACAACGGAATCTAAGGAACAACCCATGCCCCGCGTTCATGCCATAGAGGACTACCGCAACTTCGGTATCATGGCGCATATCGATGCCGGCAAGACCACGACCACCGAGCGCATTCTTTATTATACCGGCAAGAGCCACAAGATCGGCGAAGTGCACGAAGGTGCCGCGACGATGGACTGGATGGAGCAGGAGCAGGAGCGTGGCATCACCATCACCTCCGCCGCGACCACCGCGTTCTGGAACGGCAAGCGCCTGAACATCATCGACACTCCCGGCCACGTCGACTTCACCATCGAAGTCGAGCGTTCGCTTCGCGTGCTCGACGGCGCGGTATGCGTGCTCGATTCCAATCAGGGCGTTGAGCCGCAGACCGAAACCGTCTGGCGCCAGGGCGACAAATACCGGGTTCCGCGCATCGTATTCGCCAACAAGATGGATAAGACCGGCGCCGACTTCTACAAATGTCTCGACGATATCGTCGACCGCCTCGGCGCCAAGCCGATCGCGATCCAGCTTCCGATCGGCTCCGAGAACAACTTCAAGGGTCTGGTCGATCTCGTCCGCATGAAGGGCGTGATCTGGGAAGACGAGGCGCTGGGCGCCAATTTCAAGGACATCGATATTCCGGCCGACCTCGTCGACAAGGCGAAGGAATATCGCGAGAAGATGCTGGAAGCCGCCGTCGAACTCGATGACGAGGTTCTCGCCGCCTATCTCGACGGCAAGGAGCCCGATGAGCCGACGCTGAAGCGGCTGATCCGCAAGGCCGTGCTGACCGGCGCGTTCTTTCCGGTGTTGTGCGGCTCGGCGTTCAAGAACAAGGGCGTACAGCCGCTGCTCGACGCAGTGGTGGATTATCTGCCGTCGCCGGTCGACGTGCCCGCCATCAAGGGCATCGACGAGGACGGCAACGAGGTGGTTCGCCTGCCGAACGACAAGGAGCCCCTGGCGCTGCTCGCGTTCAAGATCATGGACGACCCCTTCGTCGGCACCATCACCTTCTGCCGCATCTACTCCGGCACGCTGCTGTCGGGCACCGGCGTCATCAATTCGACCCGCGACCGCAAGGAGCGCATCGGCCGGATGCTGCTGATGCATGCCAACAACCGCGAAGACATCAAGGAAGCCTATGCCGGCGACATCGTTGCGCTGGCAGGCCTGAAGGAAGCGCGCACCGGTGATACGCTGTGCGACCCGAACAAGCCGGTGATCCTGGAAAAGATGGAATTCCCGGAGCCGGTGATCGAGATCGCGATCGAACCGAAGTCGAAGGCCGACCAGGAGAAGCTCGGCGTCGCCCTGGCGAAGCTTGCCGCGGAGGATCCGTCGTTCCGTGTTTCGACCGATCTGGAATCCGGTCAGACCATTCTCAAGGGCATGGGCGAACTCCATCTCGACATCAAGGTCGACATCCTGCGCCGCACCTACAAGGTCGATGCCAATATCGGCGCGCCGCAGGTGGCGTTCCGTGAGCGCATTACCAAGCGCGCCGAAGTCAAGTACACGCACAAGAAGCAGACCGGCGGTACCGGTCAGTTCGCGGAAGTGTCGATCATCGTCGAGCCGAATGAACCCGGCAAGGGTTTCGAGTTCGAATCCAAGATCGTCGGCGGCGCGGTGCCGAAGGAATTCATCCCCGGCGTCGAAAAGGGCCTCAACAGCGTTCTGACCTCGGGCGTGGTCGCGGGCTTCCCGGTCGTCGACGTTAAGGTTCAGCTGGTCGACGGCAAATACCACGACGTCGACTCCTCGGCCCTGGCCTTCGAAATCGCTTCGCGCGCGGCATTCCGCGAGGCGCTGCAGAAGGGCAAGTCCGTGCTGCTCGAGCCGATCATGAAGGTCGAGGTGGTGACGCCGGAAGATTACACCGGCTCCGTCATCGGCGACCTGAATTCGCGGCGCGGTCAGATCCAGGGTCAAGACATGCGCGGCAACGCCAACGTCATCAACGCGATGGTGCCGCTCATGAACATGTTTGGGTACGTGAATAACCTGCGCTCGATGAGCCAGGGTCGCGCGACCTTTACCATGCAATTCGATCACTACGCGGAAGCGCCGGCCAATGTGTCGGCGGAAGTCCAGAAGAAGTTTGCCTGATTGTCGTTGACGGCAGTTAACGACTGAACGGAGAGTCAAATGGCCAAAGCAAAATTTGAACGTAATAAACCGCACTGCAACATCGGAACGATCGGTCACGTCGACCACGGCAAGACGTCGCTGACGGCGGCGATCACCAAGGTGCTGGCGGAAACCGGCGGTGCGACGTTCACTGCGTACGACCAGATCGACAAGGCGCCGGAAGAGAAGGCGCGCGGCATCACGATTTCGACCGCGCACGTCGAATACGAGACCAAGAACCGGCACTACGCCCACGTCGACTGCCCGGGCCACGCCGACTACGTGAAAAACATGATCACCGGTGCGGCGCAGATGGACGGCGCGATCCTGGTGGTGTCGGCGGCCGACGGCCCGATGCCGCAGACCCGCGAGCACATCCTGTTGGCGCGCCAGGTCGGCGTTCCTGCGCTGGTGGTGTTCCTCAACAAGTGCGACATGGTCGACGATCCGGAACTGCTCGAGCTCGTCGAACTCGAAGTCCGCGAACTGCTGTCGAAGTACGATTTTCCCGGTGACAAGATCCCGATCATCAAGGGTTCGGCGCTCGCCGCCCTAGAAGACAAGGACAAGAAGCTCGGCCATGACGCCATCCTGGAGCTGATGGCAGCGGTGGACAGCTACATTCCGCAGCCGGAGCGTCCGATCGACCAGCCGTTCCTGATGCCGGTGGAAGACGTGTTCTCGATCTCGGGCCGCGGCACCGTGGTCACCGGGCGCGTCGAGCGCGGCGTGATCAAGGTCGGCGAGGAAATCGAGATCGTCGGTCTGCGCGATACGCAGAAGACCATCGTCACCGGCGTTGAAATGTTCCGCAAGCTGCTCGACCAGGGCCAGGCGGGCGACAACATCGGCGCGCTCTTGCGCGGCATCGACAAGGACGACGTCGAGCGCGGTCAGGTGCTCGCGAAGCCGGGTTCGATCACGCCGCACACGAAGTTCAAGGCGCAGGTCTACATCCTCACGAAGGACGAAGGCGGACGGCACACGCCGTTCTTCAAGGGGTACCGCCCGCAGTTCTACTTCCGCACGACGGACGTGACGGGGAACGTGGAGCTGCCGGAAGGCACCGAGATGGTGATGCCGGGCGACAACTGCTCGATGGACGTGGAGCTGATCACGCCGATCGCCATGGAAGAAAAGCAACGCTTCGCCATCCGCGAAGGCGGCCGCACCGTCGGCGCCGGCGTCGTGGTGAAGATCACCGAGTAG
>JBGPSI010000178.1:0-10110 GCA_041490045.1 Bradyrhizobium sp. | reverse complement strand
GGTGAAAGTAGGAACGCACCGTCTCGGTGTCGATCCGGCGGTTGCCCTGGACCTCGACGGTCTCGGCCGCGACGGCTTGCGCCGAAAAAAGCCCGAGTACGGCGACCAGCAGCGCACCCACTGCGAAGCCCCGGCGGCACCGCCCGTCCGGCGCCCTCTCATCCGTCATCGTCTCTGCCTGTGTCTCATTCGACGGAGCCAATCGAAATGCCGGCGCGGGGCGAAAGAATGACTGGGATAAGGTCTGTTGCGGGCTTAAGCGTTAACGGTTTGCCATAATTTCGACGCAGCGGCGAACCGCGCATTCCCGAAAATGTCGTAGAGCCGCTTCAAATGGTTCCTAGCCATAGGCGCCGAAACGCTTGCGGCTTGCCACGCCCTTGTCGGCCCGCGGGCGCGCCTTCTGGGAGCATCCTATGCGCTACGCAGCTTTCATCACCGCCATGCTTCTGCTGGTCGCACCCGCGAGTGCGGCGGTCACGCCGGAGATGGATCCGCGCGCATCGCTCAACGTGGTCCAGCAATGGATCTATAATTACCGGGCCAAGCCGGATTACGCCCATGTGCCGGCGGCCGTGCGCGTGCTGTTTCACGCGCAGACGTTCAAGGAGCCGGAGAATTCCGGCATCTATCTCGGCTTCATCGCCGGCGCGATCGGATCGAACCCGGCGAAGGCCGAGCAACTCGTCAACAGCTTCTTTCCGGTGGCGCCGGAGGATGAGTGGGTCATCGTCCGCGCCATCGCCTATTCCGGCCTGCCGGACTGGCGCAATCTGTTGCGCAAGGTCGCGCCGAAGATGCCCGGACGCAAGGTGATGATCGACGCCTACCTCGAGGGCAAGCTGCCGACGCTCGCCAACATCCCGCTGGAGGAGACCAAGCCCGGCATGCTCGCCAAATTGCGCGGGGTTTTCACGACAAACCCGTTCGCCAAGGACGACAAGAACAAGACGGTGAAGATGGTTCAGACCTTCGCCAGCAATCAGGACCTCCTGGACACGCTGTGGGGATATTATTTCGCCACCGGCTCGCATCTGCCGATCCTGCGGATCATGGAGATGCTGCCCTGGAGCAAGAGCCGCGACACCGTCGACAAGCTGACGGTCGGCAGCATGGCGCGCTATACGCTCGCGAGCTACGCCGTTCGCGATGCCGGATTGCGCGAGTTTCTCAGAAGCGAGCTCGCGACCCAGCCGGAAGCGGTCAAGGTGCCGCTGACGGAAGTGGTCGAGGCCGCCGACACCGTGCAACTCGGTGCGGTACGCAAGGATGCGCTCGCGGCGGTGGAAGAGCTCAAGACCAAGGGTTCGGATTCGCGGCGCAACCTCGACTTCTGGGGCCAGGTCGGCGTCGGCGCGGTCGCGCTCGGCTGCGTCTCGGCGGCGGCGCTCGGCCAGGTCGCGGTCGGCATCCCCTGCGTGATCGGCGGTTCGGCCTCGCAGGGTCTGCTGTCGTTCTGGGAAAAGCAGCAGTGAGTTGAGGGACGATGAAGTCGCGGGCCGCAGCCCGCAACCGAACTACTTCGCCAATCGACGGGCTGCTTCGTTGGACGCCTTCTCCCAATCTGCGGAGAAGCGCGATATCCAGATAGGCCGCGGCACGCATTTGATGCATCTGGAAGCGATGCCGCCCGCGCTTTGGCGGGACCGCGTCGATTCCCGTTCGGCGTCTCGCCAGTGCCGGCGTAAATGGCGTAAATAATGCAAGGGAGAAAGCGATGTTTTCCGTGATCTTTGAAGTGCTCACGAACGAAGGCCGCAAGGACGAGTATCTCGATCTCGCCAGGCGCCTAAAGCCGGTTCTGGAGACGATCGACGGTTTCGTCGACAATGAGCGCTTTGAAAGCAGGCGCAGGCCGGGATGGTTACTGTCGCACTCCACCTGGCGCGACGAGAAATCGGTGGTGCGATGGCGCACCCAGGGCGAACACCACGCCACCCAGGGCAAGGGCAGGTTCGAGATCTTCGCCGACTATCATTTGCGAGTAGGCGATGTCACCGCCGACACTGCTCCGCCCGCGGAAGCGCCCATTCTGGAGCGGCGTTTCGACGAGACCGAAGTAGGCGCGGCAAAACTGGTGACCTTCACCGAGATCACGCCGGAACAGGGCGCCGCCTTCGCGGCGCAGCCCGATCTCTTGCCGGCTCACCTCGGTATCGACCTGACCGGTGGCGCCGTCGTCGAGCATGATGTGTTCGCCAGCATCTATAATCCCGGAAAGCTGGCGCTCCTGCTGTCATGGAAAGACCCGAAGGCCGGCAACGGCTGGTCGCCCCGGAAAATCGATGGCATCGGAAAACTCCGGCACCGCAGGATTCGCGTCGTGCGCGATTACGGGCGGTTCGATCGGCGCGAGGCGCCGCAATTCTATGCGGACGTTAAGGGCGCCGCGACCAAACATCCGGCGCCCGCGCATTGATGCGTTGGGGCATGTCGCCCCCGGCAACGGGCGATAACCGATTCAGCGCTGGCGACCCGACCGCAAAGTGCTAGGTTGCGGCAAAGCAACGGGGTGAGGGCGCCATGGGCATTTCCATTCTGGTCTTCCTGATACTCATCTACGTCGCCGTTTCGCTTCGCGTGCTCCGGCAATACGAGCGCGGGGTGGTGTTCCTGCTCGGCAGATTTGCCGGCGTGCGCGGCCCCGGCCTGACGCTGATCTTCGTTCCGATCCAGCAGATGGTGCGGGTATCGCTGCGCACGGTCACCATGCAGATCCCGTCACAGAAAATCATCACCAAGGACAATGTCTCGATCGATATCGCGGCGGTGGCCTATTATCACATCACCGATCCGGAAAAGGCCGTGATCGCCATCGAGAACGTCTACAACGCAATCAACCAGATCAGCCAGACCACCGTGCGCAACGTGGTCGGCCGCTTCAGCCTCGATCAGCTCTTGTCGGACACCTCTGGCATCAACGACCAGATCAAGAACGTCATTGACCTGCACACCGAGCCCTGGGGCACCCAGGTCACGGCGGTCGAGATCAAGGACATCACGCTGCCGGACAACATGCAGCGCGCGATGGCCAAGGAAGCCGAGGCCGAGCGCGAGCGCCGCGCCAAGATCGTCGCCGCCGAAGGCGAATATCAGGCGGCGGTGAAACTCGGTCAGGCGGCCGACATCATCACGCAGCATCCGGTGGCGCTGCAGCTGCGAACCCTGCAGACGATGGCGGAAATCTCGATCGAGAAGAATTCCACCATCATCTTTCCGGCGCAATTCATGACGACCGTCCAGGAAGCGATTTCGATGTTGTCGAAGGATTCGGCGTCGAAATAGTCTTCTCGAAATATCCCGGGAGTTCTGACCGGTCGCCGGCATCCCCCTCCACAGCTCGCGGCGGCGGGCCGGCGAACGGAATCAGCAAGAGGCCAGCCAGCGCCGCGAAGGCGAGCAGCGCCCAGGCTTCGTTGGTGCTGATTGCAAACGCCGCTCGTTCGACCAGGGGGCGGACATAGGCCTCGACGGTCGCGTCCGACACATTGGGCGGCCGGTGCAGGAACAGGTTCAGGTCGAGCCCGATCGCCTGCGCCGCCGTGACATCGCCCGCGATCAAGCGGTCGCGCAAGGCTTCGGCGTGCCCGCCGGTGCGGCCGTAGAGAATGGTATCGATCAATGCGATGCCGATCGCGCCGCCGAGATTGCGCATCAGATTGAACAGGCCGCTGGCATCGGGCACTGCTGCGTCGCTCAGCGCGCCCAGCGCCAGCCGCGTCGGCGGCAGCAGGCAGAACATAATCGCCACGCCGCGCAGGACCTGCGGCCAGAACATCTCGTCGAAATCGGCAAGGCGGCTCTGCAAGGCGCTGCAGCCCAGGCCGAGCGCAAACAGGGTAAACCCGAGAGCCGACAACCAGCGCGGATCGAACCTGCTTTCCAGGCTGCCGGCGATCGGTGCGGTCACCAGTTGGGCTGTGCCGGTGACGAGCATGATGGTGCCGATCTCGAAGGCGTCGTGACGCCGGACATAGGCGAGGAAGACCGGCATCAGATAGACCGAGCCGAACAGTCCGACTCCAAGACAAAAACTCAAGGCGCAACCGATCGCGAAGGAGCGCGTCTGCAAGGTCGACAGATCGACCACGGGATGCGCCGCCTTCAGCGTTCTGATCGCGAACATGGCTGTCGCAGCGGCGCTGAGGGAAAACAGCAGTGAACACGGTAGCGAGAGCCAGCCGTCATGCGGAGCCTGCTTCAGTCCGAGTTCCAGGCAGGCCAGCGCGATCGCCATCAGCGCGAGCGAAATGCCATCGAGGGTGACGAGATCGGCGAGACGAGGTTGCGTGCGCGGCAGCAGGAAGGGTGTTGCGGCCGCGGCGATGATTCCGGGCGCGACGTTGATCAGGAACAGCCAATGCCAGGACCATGTCTCCGTGATCCAGCCGCCGACCACCGGGCCTACCGTGGGCGCCAGCACCGCCATGATGCCGGCCATCGTCGTCGCTGCGGGGTGCAGGCGGATCGGGAACAAAAGGAAGACCGCTGAAAACACCGCCGGAATCAGCGTGCCTCCGGCAAAGCCCTGCAGCACGCGAAAGCCGATCAGGACAGCGAAATCGCTGCTGAACGCACAGCCGATGGAGGCGGCGGTAAAGAGCCCGATCGCCGCCACGAACAGCCAGCGCAGCGTCAGCACGCGCGTCAGCCAGCCCGTGAGCGGGATGGCGGTGATTTCGGCGATCAGATACGCGGTCTGGATCCAGCTCATCGCCTCCCGCGATATCGAAAGCGCGTCCTGGATCGCCGGCAGCGATGTCGCGACCACCTGAATGTCGAGGATCGCCATGAACATGCCGAGGCACATCAGGGCGAAACCCAGCCAGGTGGCGGCGCTTGCCTCAAGCGGCTTGGTCGCCCGCTCGCCCATCAGGCGCCGCGCGCCATCATCGCAGGCGACACGGCCAACGCCCGGTTCTCGGCGCGGATGCGGACAGCGAGAACCGCGGCGTTGAGTACGGTGAAGATCAGGGCCAGGAGGGGAAGGCCGAGAACAAGGGGCAGCTGCGCGATCTCGCCGGCCACCACCGCGTAATTGGGGTGCGGCAGCAGCCGGTAGGGTCCGCGCCTGACCAGCGGCTCGCCCGGCAGAACGATGATGCGCGTCGTCCAGCGCGCGCCGAGTGTCCACATCACCCAGATACGAAAACCCTGCAGGACGACGTAAATGAGCAAGGCAACGACGTTCACGGGCCGATCATGTCCGAAAATCCAGAGCGATATCAGCCAGGCCGCATGCACCGCGACGACAAAAGGATAATGCCGTGGCGCCACCTCGAATGCGCTGCGTACCATGAGCTTGCTGGTGTTGCGTCTGGAAATCACGAGCTCCGCGGCGCGCTGCAGCGTGACCAAAGCGAGAATGAACTCGGCGGAGGTCACGCGGCGTGCCGCAGCGCGACGCAGCTCGCGGTAAAGCCGGGGCCGAGCGCCGTCAACAGCGAGCGCGCCGGAAGCCCTTTGGCAATGACTTGCTCGAGCACGAACAGGATGGTGGGTGACGACATGTTACCATAGTCGGCGATCACCCGGCGTTCGCAGTCGAGCGTGCCCTGATCGAGCGCAAGCGCGGTCTCCAGCGCATTGACGACCTTGGCGCCGCCGGGATGGCAGATGAAGCGGCCGATGTCGGCCATCGTCAGCCGCATATCGGCCAGAATCCGCACCACGGCCGGATTGAGATGCGCGCGGACGAATTCGGGAATGGTGCGGCGGAAGATCACGCCGAACCCTTCGGGATCGACGCTCCAGCCCATGATGCCGAGCGTGTCCGGCCAAAGATGTTCGCCGACATTTTCGATCTGCGTCGCGCCGCCATCGCCCGCGCGCAACACGACCGCGGCGGCGCCGTCGCCGAACAGGCTGACGGCAACAATGTTGGCCTTGGTGAGTTCGTCGTGGCGAAGCGCGAGCGAGCAGAGCTCGAGCGTCACCAGCAGCACGTTGCTGCCCGGTCGCGCCTGGGCGAGGCGCGAGGCGATCGACAGCCCCGAGGCCCCGCCCGCGCAGCCGAGGCCGAACATCGGCACGCGCGAGACGTCGGACCGGAAGCCCATTCGGCCGAAGACCCGCGCCTCCAGGCTCGGCGTGGCGATGCCGGTGGAGCAGACCGTCACGACGGTGTCGATGTCGAGGCCTGTGAGGTGGGCACTTGCCAGCGCTTTTTCGGCGACGTCGACGAACAGCGCCTCACCGCCTTCGAGAAAGGCCTCGGTGCGCTGCGGCCAGCCGCGGGGTTCGAGATACCAGTCGAATGGCTTTACGGCGTGGCGCTTGATGATGCCGGTATTGGAAAAAATGCTGGAGAAGCGCTCGAATTCGGGAAAGCGGGCGCCGAAACCGTCCCAGGCCGCGGCCAGAACATCCTTCTGCAACAACACATTTGGGGGCACCGATGTCGCCAGGGAGACCATGGCAGCCTTGGGCATGGCGGCCTCGGACATCGCAGCCTTGGACATCGCGAGGACTCTCCTGTCACTTGTCATGATAGAAACAGCGACGGCGATGGTTTATTTCGGGCCTGCCGAAGAATCATTTGGACGAAAATGTCACTAAAATGTGAGAGCGGCCCCGATGCTGCCGCCGCGGGAAAATGAAATCCCGATTTCGGTGTTGAGCACGGGCGGTGGGCATTACGCGCTGCGCCATCGCCGCCATCACCGGCGCATGAGGTGATCGCCGTTCGGTGGATCGGCAAAACAGAAAAGGCCCCGGTTCGTACCGGACCCTTTGTCTGATGGGCGCGCCTCCTTGGCACAATGGAACTCGGCCGCCGCGTACTGCGTTAGCGTCGATGGAGAGCTGCTGGCGAAAGCTCGAGCCGCTCGGCTGCAGAACAGGATCCGACCGCGATGCCCCGAGAGAACGATCTGGAAGGTGTGCAGGATCAGGGCGGCAAACACGGTGGCCAGAAGGGCATGCCGAAGCCTGAACCCAAGCCACCGCGCGGTCCCGACCAGGGCATCGTGCGCGATGAGAAAGGACAGGAGCAGCCGCGAGACAAAGCGCGTGCCCAGCAAGTTCATCGCACGGACACGTTGGGGCGGTGAATTTCCGCGAAAGTCGCGCGTTCCAAACCGCCGTCCGCAGGTGCCCTCAATCGATTCTGTTGAAATCCTCGATCGTGCCGACCGACATGCCAAGTTTGGCAGCGTCGGGGTATACCGGCTCGCGGTGAACCTCCGTGCCGGACTCGTCAATGATCACGATTGCAAGTGCCGGATCTTTGAGGCGCGGTTCATCGCGAAGCCGCCGTGCAAGCTCCTTGCTGTGCGCGATGGCGGCGGCGGTCGAAGGAAACTCAATTCCCTTTCTGTCCCTGGTTGGAACGCCGTCCTTCATATCGAAATAATAAATCCGCATGGCGATGTTGTTTGATCTCTGGAGTTGTTGAAAAGAGAGGGGCGCAGATGCTTCCTTGGAAGCTCAAGAGCATCCGCCCCGACGTCAAGGAAAGCCAGCTCCGAACGTTATCGGCCGCGATTCGTCCCTTACGTTTATTCAGCAAAGCACAGGGCCAACGCGCCGTCTTGACCTCTATCAAGGCTGCGTCGTTGTGTCCCTGGACTATCGAGCCGGCGAGCCGCCGATTTTCCGCGCCACCAGATAGGAAAGCGGCATCGCGGCGGAGAATCCGGCCAGCACCGCGAGCGGGATGTTCTTCATCGCCTGCGCGGCGAGATCGGGGACGATGAGGACAGCGAGCATGGCCGTGCCCGCAAGCGCGGTGCCCAGCATGATCCAAACGACAAGCGTAATTCTGAACATGATGAGCCTCCGCTATTGAGCCTGGCCGATGTTGCCTCGGCGCATTGGTCGGAAGCATTGATCTGAGACAAATCACCGATCGGCGCTGCCCGCGCCCGCGGCGGCCGGCGGCATGACGATCCCCGGGAGTGAATTTTGCCTCCAGCCTGCCTATAGCAGCGAAGCTTTCGGGTTTGGGCGCGGCTAAATCCACCGCGCTCGCCGCATTTTGGCGCGATTTGGCCAGCCGCGTCGCTTTTCGGCCTCTCAGTTAGGCTTGCCGACCGAGTTGTTCCTTGGCATACTTTCAACCTCGTCGGGTTCGGCCCGGTCAATTTCCAGGCGTGCCATTCGAAGTATCAAAGTAGCCGTTGTCAGGCCGAGACGCTCAGCCTCTATCGCTGCGGTATCGACCTTTTGGGCTAAGCCCTCACGTTTGCCTAGAAATGCCATTACCGTTCCCTATCAAAGGTGCGAGATGAAAAATCCCACATTTGTTGCAGAGCTGCACAAGAAGCTCGGAGCCCCATCGAGCGAAACTGTCGAAAGCCTGCGGCTGTTGAAGGCCTTCCTCAAACTTGCACCGAGGCAGCGGTCGGAAGTCATCGAACTGGTCGAACGCCTCGCGAGCGACGAGCAATTTTCCCCCGACCATCCATTGTCCTGACGGCGGTGTCCTGACAGCGATGTCCTGATCGCGGCGCACTCCCTGTTTCAACTGCCGGTCGCAGCGACCGCCGGCGGGCGCGTCGCAATCGCATAGATGGCGCCGCCTTCCAGCGCCTCGGATTGGTGAAGCGTGCCGGCCGGCAGCTTGATGGTGTCGCCGGGACGAACGATTCGCATTCCATCCTCGCACCAGAACTTCAGCGCGCCCTTGATGATCACCAGGATCTCGTCCACCGGATGGGTGTGGAAATGATGCACCTTGCCCGCGGCGTCGCGCTGCAATTCCACGCAGCCCTGGTCCGGAAGCAACTCCAGGATATCGGGGTCGATCGCGAATTCCGTCTTCGTGCCAGCGATGATCTCGGTCATGCCGCTTGCTCCCTGTCTTCGATCTGAGAAGTCCTGGCCTGCGCGAGCGTGGCGAACGGGCATCCGCTTTCCGCCTGATTGTCGTCGAGCAGGAAATATTGCTGGTATTCGCGCCCGTGCTCCGCGCCGTAACGACCGAGCAGCGGCGAGGGGGCGGTAGAGTCGTAAGGAATAAGCCGCTTGCGCACTTCGGCGAACGCGGCTCCCGCGGCTTTTTCCGTGCCGAGGATCTTCTCGAACACCCATCGCGGCTGGAACGTCAGCATGAAGGAACTGGAGCGGCGGCTTTGCCGCATCACATGCGCGGGCGTAGAGCACACCACGAAGATCGGCTCGCCGGCGAACGAAAACTCCCACATCGGATGATCGATCTGTTCCGGGATCGTCTCGGGCCAGGGGCTCTTGTCTAGCCGCGCCAGCTGGTCGAGCATGAGCCAGAATTTCCTGTAATAGGCATCCAGCGTCTGCACCGGGCGCGGCCGGGTAAACACGACCAGGGATGTATTCGGCCCGTGCGAGCGGGATTCTGCGACGAACTGCGCGAGCTGGTCGCCGAGAACCCCGACGTCGAAGGGATCGAGAAACAGGTAGCGCAGCTGATCGAGCCGATAGCCCGTCACGCCGAAGATACAGGGGAAGGGCCTCGCCTCGCTACTCATCTGCGCTTCGAATTCGGAGAATAATACGGTTTGCCACGAGCTCACCGCGTAATTCGAACCGACATCGCCTTTTCTCAAATACATGCGCGACATTATGCCCCCCTCACTCTCACAATAACGCTACTCACGGCCGATCAATTTGCGCCGCATCAACCACGGTCCGGCAATACCCGGCAGCGACATCACGAGCAGAATTCCAATAAGGGTGCCGAAGCCCGCATCGCCGATCGAGGCCGCGCCGTGCTCGACACCGCTGCCGGACAGCCGGCTGACGCCGACCATGGCGAGCCCGATCACGGGTTGCGAGGCGCCGGCGAAGATTCCGGCGGCGGTGGTGTTGACCGACGCGCCGACGCCGATCAGTTCGGCGGTGTAGAGCCGCTTGGTGCATTTCAAAACCAGCGGCACCGTGCCGCCGGCGACGAGCCCGAGCGCTGAGAACACCATCGTGACATAGAGGAAGCCCAGCGCGTGCGCGACCGGCGGCAGCAGCATCGCGATCAGGAGCATCCGCAAGAGGCAGATGCGGATCAGCGCGGTGTCGGGCGCGGTGGCCGCGCGGTCGGCCGCATGGCCCAGAACGATCGAGCCGATCGCGTTGCAGACCATGAAGGCGAGCAGCGGGGTGCCAGCCGCCGACGGCGAGATGTTGAAGAAATGCGCC
>JBGPSI010000177.1:0-10167 GCA_041490045.1 Bradyrhizobium sp. | reverse complement strand
TAGGGATCGGCAGCATGCCACATTCCGGCATCCCCGGCCCGCCTTGCGGCCCCGCATTGCGCAGGATCAGCACGTGATCGGCTGACACGTCCAGGTCAGGATCGTCGATTGCCTTCTTCATCGAAGGATAGTCATCGAACACCAGAGCAGGGCCGGTGTGCCTGAGGAAGCGCGGCTCGCAGGCCGAGGGTTTTATCACGCAGCCGTCGGGGGCGAGATTGCCCCTGAGCACGGCGAGCGCGCCTTCGGCATAGATCGGATTTTCGACCGTTCTGATGACGTCGTCATCATAGACTTCGGCAGCCCCGATATTCTCGCCGAGCGTCCGGCCGGTCACCGTCAGGCAATCGAGATGCAGGCGGTCCTTGATGCGGCTCATCAGCCCGGGCAGTCCGCCGGCATAGAAGAAATCCTCCATCAGATATTTGTCGCCGCTCGGACGCACATTGGCGACGACCGGCACCTTGCGGCTGGCGATTTCGAAATCGTCGAGCCCGATATCCGCCCCGGCGCGGCGCGCCTGCGCGATCAGATGGATGATCGCGTTGGTCGAGCAGCCCATCGCCATCGCCACCGTGATGGCGTTCTCGAAGGCTTTTCGGGTCTGGATCCGTTGCGGCGTCAGGTCTTCCCAGACCATCTCGACGATGCGCCTTCCGCATTCGGAGGCCATGCGGATGTGGCCGGCATCTGCCGCCGGAATCGAGGACGCCCCCGGTAATGTCATGCCGATCGCTTCGGCGATCGCGGTCATGGTGGAAGCCGTGCCCATGGTCATGCAGGTGCCGTAGCTGCGCGCGATGCCGGCCTCGACATCGACCCAGTCCTTGTCGGATATCTTGCCCGCGCGCCGCTCGTCCCAGTATTTCCAGGCATCCGACCCCGAGCCGAGCGTCTTGCCCTTCCAGTTGCCGCGCAGCATCGGTCCGGCCGGAAGATAGATCGCGGGCAGATTCATGCTGGTGGCGCCGAGCAAGAGCCCCGGCGTGGTCTTGTCGCAGCCGCCCATCAGCACCACGCCGTCGACGGGATGGCCGCGCAAGAGCTCCTCGGCGTCCATCGCCAGCATGTTGCGGTAGAGCATGGTGGTCGGCTTCAGGAACGATTCCGACAGCGACAGCGCCGGCAATTCCAGCGGAAAGCCGCCGGCCATCAGCACGCCGCGCTTGACGTCGTCGACGCGGCTCTTGAAGTGCATGTGGCAGGGCTGCGCGTCCGACCAGGTGTTGAGGATCGCGATCACGGGGCGGCCCTTCCACTCCTCCGGGGCGTAGCCCATCTGCATGGCGCGCGAACGATGGCCGAAGGCGCGCAGATCGTCGGGGGCGAACCAGCGCGCGCTGCGCAGCGTTTCCGCATGTTTCTTGTTGTCTGGCATGATCCACACCTGTTCGAGACCGGTCAGGTCATCTCACAGGCGGTCTGTGCCGGGCAAGCCCGCTGTTGGCCGGCGTGGGCGCACGGCAGCCGATTTCAGGAAACCAGCCCGGTGGCGGCCAATGCTTCCCCCAGCCGATGGGCGAGTTCGGCCTGGCGGTTCGACATCTGGTTCATCCTTGACGGATACCCCTCACGGAATTCCGGAAGGCGCTGTTCACAACATCGCTCTTCGGGTGCGCAACGCTGGGCAGCGTCACCTTTCATTCGTGATTTAATCGGGGATGAACTAATGGAGCCGTGCAACTACGGCATGCGGTATCAAATCACCGGCGCAGGTTCCATCACAGGGCTGAAGCAAAGCGAATCATTGACGGCAACGCAGCGTCGGACATCGTCTGCCCTGTAACGGGCATAGCAGACGTTGATGCATTACATTTTTTCAACAACATCGCGCGCAGGCTGCCGAAGTAAGGCTTGCGCGTGGCAGACAATGGATTCACAACCCAACATTGACACAATTGGTGCTTCGCGGAAGGTCGGCATTGGCAAAAATCCTGGTCGTCGACGATGACGCCGCCGTTCAGGCGACCATCCGGATCCTGCTGGAGCGGGCCGGCCACAGCGTTGTCGGCGCCGGCGATGGCCGCAAGGCGCTGGCGGTATTCGAAGCGGGAAATTTCGACCTGGTGTTTCTCGACATCTTCATGCCGGGAATGGACGGGCTGGAAACGATGCGTCTCATGCATCTCCAGCAGCCGCTGATCCCGATCATTGTGATCTCCGGCCGGCCGATCGACCCGGATCCCAGCGCGGGCCCGGATTTTCTGACCATGGCGACCAAGCTCGGCGCCGTCAGCAGCCTGCAAAAGCCCTTCAGACCGGCCGCCCTGCTCACCGCGGTCGCGGATTGTCTTGACGCCGCAAAACGCTCGTCGTCATCTTCCGTCCCAGCCGGCAACATTGCGCCGGGCCCATGATGCGAAGAACGCGTTGTCGGTCCTGCCCGAATGCGGACCAACGCGGTAAGGAAACGGCGCGAACGCAAAGATGACGCTTGCGACCCGACTAGCCATCGCGATGGTTCTGCTGGTTGCGATCGCGGTCTCCGCGGTCGGGTGGCTGAGCTATCGCAGCGTAGAGCAGGTGCTACTGCCGCGCATCCTCGATCGCATCGAAACCCATTCGCGGCTGGTCGCCAGCGACCTCGAATCCTATGTCGCGGGGGCTCGCGGCGATATCGCCGGCTATCGCTCCGCCGCGGCGCTGCAAGGGCTGATGCGCGCCCATCTGGCCGGGGGCAATGACAGCATCGATCATGTCTCCGAAAGCACGTGGCGGGAGCGGATGGCAGCCCGTCTTGCCGCCGAGCTTGATGCCAAACCTGCCTATGCGGAGTTTCGTATCATCGGTGTCGAAGACGGCGGACGCGAAATTATCAAGGCGGACCGCCTCGGTCCCAGTGGGGCGGTCCGGCTGGCGCCGGAGGCGGAGCTGCGGCAGATGGGCGATAAGGCCTATTTCGCCGACACGATCAAGTTGCCACCCGATGAGTTATACGTCTCGGCGCTCGATCTGATGGGAGAAGACGCGGGCGCCACGGAGGCCCATAAGCCGACGCTGCGTGTCGCAACGCCGGTTTTCGCACCCGACGGCAAGCCGTTCGGCGTCGTGATCGTCAACGTCGACATGCGGCCGGCGCTGTTCCGCGTGCGCTCATCGATGCGGCCAGGCGAGACGATCTATGTCGTCAACAGCCGCGGCGACTATCTCGTCCACCCCGATCCCACCCGCGAATTCGCCTCGCTGCTCGACAAGCCGGGCAACTGGCAGGACGACTTTCCCTATCTCGCCGCGTCGATCGGCGCACGGCGGGGCGTGGCCCGAATCGTCAAGGATCAAGCCGGACGACCGGGCGGGGTGGCGCTCGCTCCGGCCATGCTGGCCGGCCGCGAATGGGTCGGTGTTATTGAAACATTCCCAAACGCGGTGTTCGTGGCTCCGGCGGCGTCCATCCGGAACACGTCCATGCTGGTCGGACTGATCGCGGTGCTGGGAGCGGCCGCGCTGGCCGTGTTCGTTGCCAACTCGCTGACCCGGCCGATCAGTCAATTGACGTCGGCCGTCGAGGGCATCGGCAAGAACGACCCGCCTCACATTCCCGTCAATGCGAGCGGCGAGACCGGCGTGCTGGCACGGGCGTTTGCCCGCGTGCTGGGCGAGGCCAACGCCAAGACCGAGGAACTGCAACGCGAGGTCCAGGAACATCGGCGGACCGAGGCGGCGCGCGACCATCACGCGGCGCGCGAGCGCCATTTCAGCGCCGCGGTCGAATCCTCCAACGACGCCATCATCACCAAATCCCTCGATGGCAAGATAACCGGCTGGAATCCGGCCGCCGAGCGGCTGTTCGGATATGCCGCGGCGGAAGCGGTCGGCAAGCATATCGAGTTCATCGTGCCGTCCGACCGGACGGCGGAGGTGCACGACATCCTGCGCCGGGTCAGTTGGGGCGAGACGATCGAACAGTACGAGACCGAGCGCGTGCGCAAGGACGGCCGCAGGGTGGAGGTCTCGCTCAGCATATATCCGATCAAGACGCCGGAGGGCACCATCATCGGCGCATCGAAGACCGTCCGCGACATTACCGAAAGCAGGCGAACCCAGCACGCACTCCGCCAGCAGATCGAGGAGCGCCGCCGTATTTTCGAAACTTCCCAGGATCTGATCCTGGTGATCGATCCGAAGGGAGTCCTGGTTCAGGTGAGCCCCAGCGCAGAAATTATCCTGGGATATGCGCCGGAAGAAATGATCGGTCGCAACGCCAGCGAATTCCTCCACCCCGACGATCTCGAAATCAGCCAGAAGGAAATGCGGCTGGCCCGACGCGGACACCGCGCGCAGAACACGGATTCGCGCTACGTCCATAAGGACGGGCGGATCGTGATGCTGTCCTGGATGGGCACCTGGTCGGAGCCGGTCCGACGGTATTTCTTCGTCGGCCGCGATATGACCGAAAGCCGGCTGGCGCAGGAAACGCTGCGCGAAAGCGAGCAACTGGCGCGCGGCATCATCGACACCGCGCTCGATGCCTTCGTCCAGATCGACGAGAGCGGAAGCATCCTGAACTGGAATTCGCAGGCCGAGAAGATCTTCGGATGGCCACGCAAGGACGCCCTCGGGAAGAACTTCATCGAGCTGATCATCGCGGAACCGGAGCGTGGCGTGCTGAAGGCGGCCCTGGACCGCTTTGTGCGTTCCGGGCAGGGCCAAATTCTCGGCAACCGCCGCGAAATCCGCGCGCTGCGGCGCGACGGCAAGGATTTCCCCGCCGAACTGAGCGTCACCGCGCTGCGGCGCCGCGAGGGCATCCTGTTCAACGGCTTCTTCCGCGATCTCACCGACAAGATCGCCGCGGAGGACCGCATCCGGCAATCCGAAAAGATGGAAGCCCTCGGTCAGCTCACCGGCGGCATCGCGCATGATTTCAACAATATCCTGACCGTCATCACGGGAACCATCGAGATCCTGGCGGACGCGGTCGAGAAGGAGCCGCAACTCGCGGCGATCACCCGGATGATCGACGACGCCGCGGCACGCGGCGCGGACCTCACCCAGCATCTCCTCGCTTTCGCCCGCAAGCAGCCGCTGCAGCCGCGCGAGGTCGACATCAACACGCTGATCATCGACACCGCCAAGCTGCTGCGGCCGACGCTCGGCGAGCATATCGAGATCGAATCGGTGTTCGAGGACGAAACCTGCGTAGCCACCGTCGACCCAAACCAGCTGGCCACCGCCATCCTCAATCTGTCGCTCAATGCGCGCGATGCCATGCCCGGCGGCGGCAAGCTTATCCTCGAAACCGGTTCGGCCTTCCTCGACGACAATTACGCAACCATCCACGGCGATGTCCGGCCCGGCCGCTATGCCTTGATTGCGGTGAGCGACACCGGAACCGGCATTCCCGCCGCCATCCTCGACAAGGTTTTCAACCCGTTCTTTACCTCGAAGGGCCCCGGCAAGGGCACGGGCCTCGGCCTCAGCATGGTCTACGGCTTCGTCAAGCAATCGGCGGGTCACATCAAGATCTACAGCGAGGAAGGGCACGGCACGACGATCAAGATGTACCTGCCGCCGGGCACCGGAGCCCTGGTCGCCTCCGAAGTCGCCAACGCGCAAGCGGTTGAAGGCGGACATGAAACCATCCTCGTCGTCGAGGACGACAAGCTGGTGCGAGACTATGTGCTGACGCAGCTGCATTCGCTGGGCTACGTCACGCTGGATGCGGCGAATGCGGCGGAAGCGCTGGCCATCGTCGAGGCCGGCAACGAATTCGACCTGCTGTTCACCGACGTCATCATGCCGGGCGCGATGAACGGTCGTCAGCTCGCCAACGAGCTGCAACGCCGCAAGCCCGGGCTGAAGGTGCTGTTCACGTCAGGCTATACCGAGAATGCGATCATTCATCACGGCCGACTCGACACCGGCGTCCTGCTGCTCGCCAAGCCGTATCGCAAGTCGGACATGGCGGTGATGATCCGCAGGGCACTCGCCGACTGAGCGCAGCGCGGCGATGGCGCATGATGCGGACAAGCGGAAGCCGCGTGCGGCTTCAGGAAGCGCGCGGGCTGCTCATCACGATGCGGATCAGGTCGGCGGCATTCCGCGCGCCGAGTTTCTTCATGATGTTGGCGCGATGATCCTCGATCGTGCGCGGGCTGATTCCAAGCTGGCGCCCGGCTTCCTTGTTGGACGCGCCGGATGTGAATTGCTCCAACACCTCGCGCTCGCGACGCGTCAGCGGTTCGCGCCCCGGGAAATGCAGTGATGCTACTCTCGACGCGGAATTATCCGCCCGCCGGCGCGCATAGGCGCCGATCGCCTCATCGAGCCGGTTGACGATGTCGCTGCCGCGGAACGGCTTTTCGATGAAGTCCAGCGCGCCGTTCTTGATGGCCGAGACCGCCATTGCGATATCGCCCTGTCCGGAGATCATGAAGATCGGCGCGGGATAATCCTCGCCGTGAAGTTCCTTCAGTATGTCGAGCCCCGATTTACCCGGAATGTGCACATCGAGCAGGATGCAGGACGGGGTCCGGCTTCGCGCGACCGACAGCAGCGCCGCGCCGTCGGCGAAGCAGATCACGTGATAGCCCCCTGCCGACAAAACCATGGAGAGGGTTTCGCGAACGGCGGGATCGTCGTCAACCACGAATATTTCACCGCGTGAGGGTGGTTGCTCGGTCATGTACCATCGCCCATGGACAGTGAGAGAATGAAGCGCATTCGACGCCATACGCTTACGTTCAAAACAGATTCGCACCCACCCGTATTTGTACGGGACCACGACTTAACGCACAAGTAGCAGGGGAAACATAAAAGATGAAGTAACGGAGATCTCTCAATGCAAAATGTGGCAGACGGAACCTCGGCGCCATCGGAAGATCGAAATAGTCTCGACAGCGCGATCGTTTCCGACCTCGTGTCCTTGATCGAGTGCGTCCGGACCAGCATGGAGCTGATCGATGCGGCCGTCGCCGGGGAAGCGCCCCTCGGCTATCAGGAAATTAGAACCAACGTCGTCATCCTGGACGACGTCACGCCCCGTTACGTGAGGGCGCGCGCGGCATTGAACAGTTGCGAAGCCCATCTCGGAGCAGCGCTTCGCTTTCTCCGGGATACCAGGACACCGCAGCCTGGAACCGAGGAGGCCGATCGGGCCTCGCGGCCGGCTCATCCGATGGGTCGCGCCTGAGGCGCCGAATGACGGTGTCTCGAAATGTCTGCTCCCCGTTTCGTTCGTTCAGGCCTGATCGGCGCCGCGGCAACAGCCGTTGTCGCCGCATGGCGGGATTTGCCTATCCCTGTCTCGGCGCGGCGATCGTCGGACCGATGCGTCAGGTTTCCGTCGAGCACAAGGCGGCTCAAGGTATTGACGGAATAAAGGCCGAATACCATCGGCCGCCGCCATCATCCACGCCATTCTGGGGCTCGGCCGCGCACTCGCTCTGCCCGTGATCGCCGAAGGCGTCGAGACCGAGGAACAACTCACCTTCCTGACCAGGGAAGGACGCGACGAGATTCAGGGTTTTCTGATCGGGCGGCCAGAGCCGATCGAGGGCTACCGGCAGGTCACGGGCGATTTCGCCTACGCTTCTGAGATGGCCGCGAGCGCCGGCTGATCCCGCGCGCGGCTCAAGCTTCGCCGGCGGAAATCAACGCCTACGCGATGCGGCGCAACCGCCGCGACGGCCGGGCGGATCCGTCAGGAGCGGTGTTGCTCGGCCACGCAGTCGACGATGACGCCACCCCAGATGTGCATCACCGGCAGGCCCATGGCGGTCTTGCCGAGGTTGGCAAGGCAGATCCGCAGCGCCGCCAGATCGACCGGCTTGGGCAAGCTCTGCAGTTCGATCCCCAGCGATCTCGCATAGGAGCGCGCGGCGATACGGCGGGCGGCGTTCATGCCGCTGACGACGATCACCGAACCGGTGAATCTGGCCTTGGCCATCGCCTGCAACACTTCCATGCCGTCGCCGTCCTCGAGCAACAGGTCGAGGGTCACGCAGTCGAACCGGGTCGTCTGGGATCTGTTCGATCGCCTCCGTGCAGGATTGCGCCAGGGTGACGACATGACCGGCGTGCCGGGCGGCCGCAGAAATCAGCTCGCGTTGCGTGCCATCGTCGTCGACGACCAGGAACTGCAAGGCGCGTCGTTGGCCGCCCTCCGGCGCGCCTGGCTGAGCAGGCCCAGATTGGACACAGATTGGCAACGCGGTCCCTTTTCAGGGTTGTTTGATGCAATCGATACAGGCGCGGAGCTTCAGCGGCGTAAAACGACAGGCCGAAATCCAGCCGGTGTCCTTGGTAATTGTGCAGGACTTGCCGGGCTTGTTCCGCTTCGCGCGCACCCGGTCCGGCACGATCGGCTCACGCGCTCATGGACTCCTGCTTCGAAGCCGCGCCCGACCGTTTCTTCTTGTTCTTGCCTTTCAGGAACTGGACATCGATCTCGGTGCCGTTGACGCGAACCAGTTCGCAGCGGCGATAGGCGAGACCCGTCGACGACAGCAGGAGAAAGAACTCCTTGAGATTGAGGCCCTGAATGGAGCCCTCGACGGTGAGGATGGCGTCGTTGTCGGATATGGCGTTGAGCAGGCAATCACGGCGCCAGGTGCCGTCGATGCCCATGATGCAGACGCCGTAGCCGCGGCTGAACGTCACACGTTCCGGTCCTTTGGCATCCTCTGCCATTGCTCATAGCCCCGCTATTGCTGCAACCTTCGGCAAAGCCGCGCCGGCTGCCGGCATCTTCGCGGGCGTCATGCGCACGCCGCTCGGCCGGTAGAGACCACGCTTGTCCGGAAACGGCTTGAAGACGTCGGTCAGCCCCACCACCGTCTCGGCCGCGCCGAGCACGAGGAACCCGTCCGGCTCCATCGCCTTGGCGAGGCGGTTGAAGATGTTGATCTTGGTGTCCTGGTCGAAATAGATCAGGACGTTGCGGCAGAAGATCACGTCGAAGACGCCGAGCTGGGAGAAATCGTGCAGCAGATTGAGCTGGCGATGCTGCACCATGGCGCGGATGTCGGCGTTGATCTGCCAGAATTCCCCGGTCTGCTTGAAGTATTTGACCAGCAACTGGATCGGCAGGCCGCGCTGCACCTCGAACTGGCTGTAGATGCCCGCCTTGGATTTCTCGAGCACCTCCTGCGAAAGGTCGGTGGCGATGATTTCAACCCGCCAGCCGCTCAGCGCTCCACTCATTTCCTTCAGGCACATCGCCAGGGAATACGGCTCCTGGCCGGTCGAACCGGCGGCGCACCAGATCCGGATGCTCTTGCGGCCGACGCGCGCCTGCAGGATTTCGGGCATGATCGCGTCACGGAAGTGATCGAACGGAACCTTGTCGCGGAAGAAGAAGGTCTCGTTGGTGGTCATGGCCTCGACCACCTGGGTGACGAGCGAGTTCGACCCGCCCTTCATTTTCTGCACGAGTTCAGGGATGCCGGCGAGGTTGGCTTTCCGTGCCAGCGGCAACAAACGGCTTTCGATCAGATATTGTTTGTCGGCAGACAGATCGAGACCGGAATGGTCTTTCAAGAGTTTGCGCAGGTACTCGTAGTCGGGCGGGGTCACTTGCAGCCTCTCAAAAGTGAATCGAAACGATTTCGGATTGATATCGCCTGGTACGAAAACGCAGGAGCCGACTAAGCCGGCACCTCGATCAAACCGACTTCCTGGAACTTGGCCAACACGATGTCCTTGTCGAAAGGCTTCATGATGTATTCGTTGGCACCGCCGTCGAGCGCGCGCGAGATGTGCTCGATGCCGTTCTCGGTGGTACAGAACACCACCTTGGGCTCCTCGCCTCCGGGCATGCGGCGCAGATGCTGAAGGAAGTGGTAGCCGTCCATTACGGGCATGTTCCAGTCGAGCAACACCGCTTCCGGCATGGCACGTTTGCAGTGGACCAATGCGTCTACACCGTCTTCGGCTTCGATGACTTGAAAATTGAGGCCTTCCAGGATACGGCGCGCGATTTTTCGTATCATGCTGGAGTCATCCACAACGAGGCACGTCGGCATTTCTGGTCTCCATCATTCACGCATTGCACATGCCGATAACTATGCGGCAAGCATGGGTTTTGGCACGATTTCGAGGACGCGATCGACATCGAGGACGACCATGAGCTGACCGTCGAGGCGATGGACGCCGCCGGCGAGCTTGGCCATGCGGGGATCGAGGTTGACGGGGTTTTCCTCGCAGCCATTGTCGGGCAGTCTGAGG
>JBGPSI010000176.1:0-10278 GCA_041490045.1 Bradyrhizobium sp. | reverse complement strand
CGCGATCAGCCGCGCCGGATGGCGGCGCTCGGCTTCAATCCCTGGATGATCCGCTGGATCACTTTCATCTATGCCGGCTTCTGGGGCGGCGTATCCGGACTGCTCTACGTCTATTACAACAAATATATCCACCCGACGTCGCTCTCCACCACGAGTTCGGCCGAAGCCCTGCTTGGCGTGATCGCCGGAGGGTCGGGAACGCTGGGCGGACCCGTCGTCGGCGCGGCGCTGGTGCTGCTGTTGAAGAACTACGCTTCGGCCTATATCGAGCGCTGGAACATGCTCTTGGGCCTGGTGTTCCTGTTCATCGTTCTGGTGATGCCGACGGGCATCGTTCCCGGCTTTGCCAGGCTGGCAACGGCATTCCGCAGGGGACCGCGATGACCCCGCTGAAATCCGACTACGCACTTGAGGTCGTCAACCTGAAAAAGGCATTCGGGGGTCTTACGGTTACGTACGACGTATCCCTCGCGATAAAGCCGGGCGAACGCCGCTTGATCATCGGTCCGAACGGCGCCGGCAAGACGACGCTGTTCAACCAGATCAGCGGTGACCTGCGGCCGAATGCCGGCGCAATCAGGCTGTTCGGCACCGACGTGACATTCTTTACGCCCTACAAGCGCGCGCATTTCGGACTGTCGCGCACCTACCAGATCATCACGCTGTTTGCAGGCGATACGCTCGAACACAACGTTACGCTCGGCCTGCTGGGCTTGCGGCCTTCGCGCTGGCAGATGTGGCGCCCATTGTCGCACTACAGCGATCTGGCGAGTGAGGCTCGCCGCACCCTCGATGCGGTGGGACTTCTGCATCTGGCTGAACATCCGGTGTCGGATATTGCGTATGGCGAAAAGCGCCGCGTCGAGCTCGCGATGGCGCTGGCGCAAAAGCCACGGGTACTGCTGCTGGACGAGCCGCTGGCGGGCCTTTCCAATACCGAACGATCGCAGGTGAAATCGCTGATCGCCTCGATCCCGAGACAGACCACGGTAATCATGATCGAGCACGACATGGATACGGCGCTCGACCTTGCCGAGACCGTGACGCTTTTGAATTACGGACGCGTGATCGTCGATGGCGAGCGGAACGCGGTGATCGCTGACGAGCGAACGCGCGAGGTTTATCTTGGCGCCTGACGCACTCAGCCTCAACAACGTGCATGCATTCTATGGCGACAGCCATATCCTGCACGGCGTGAGCTTTTCCCTGGCTCCGGGCGGCGTGCTGGCGCTGTTGGGGCGCAACGGCGCGGGAAAGACCACCTGCATCTCAACCATCATCGGTTTCTTGAGGCCGCGGGACGGGGAGATCAGGCTGTTCGGGGAACCGATCGGAGGGCTGGGCCCTGAACGCATCTCACACCTCGGCATCGGACTGGTGCCACAAGGGCGTCGGATTTTTCCGTCGCTGACCGTTCGCGAAAATCTTGTAGTGGCGCAGCAGCGCGAGGGTACTGCGGACAAACCATGGAATGTCGAGCGGATCTACACTATGTTTCCGCGGCTACGCGAGCGCCACGCGCAAATTGCAGGCACGCTCTCGGGCGGCGAATTGCAGATGCTGGCCATCGGGCGGGCGCTGATGGGTAATCCGCGGGTTCTTCTGCTCGACGAGCCCTCGGAAGGCCTGGCGCCGCTGATCGTCGCGGAGGTCGGCCGCACCATCCGGCGTCTGAAGGAGGAAGGACAATCCATCGTGCTGGTCGAACAGAACCTTCAGTTGGCGCTCGATGTTGCGGATCAGGCGGTGATCCTCAACACCGGGCGCTGCGTGTTCGCCGGGCCGGCCGCCGACCTCCTGAACAACGAAGAATTGATCGCGCAAAATCTCGGCGTGTTTCATGCTCACGAACCCAACCACCCATCCAGAGATGAGGTCATAAAATGAAGATCGGCGTATGCGGAACTGGAAGAATGGGATCGGCGATCGCGCAGCGATTGATGTCGGTCGGGCACGAAATCGGGGTATGGAATCGCAACGCCGCGAAGACGAAACCTCTCGTCGATGCCGGCGCGAAGTTGTTTGGGTCGCCCGCGGAACTCGTCGAGGGCAGCGAAGTCACCATCGTGATGTTGCTGAACGATGCGGCGACCGAAGCGGTTTACGGCGCACCGAACGGCATACTGAAAGGCAAGCTCGCCGGCAAGCTCGTGATCGACATGAGCACGATCCGGCCCGAGACCATGAAAGCGAACGGCTCCAAAGCGCTGCAACAGGGCGCCGCGTTCGTCGAATGCCCGGTCGGCGGAAGCACGGCGCCGGCGAAGGAAGGCAAGCTGCTCGGCCTCGTCGGCGGGTCAAAGGCCGATGTCGCCCGGGCGATGCCGATCATGGAACAGATGTGCCGCCGCGTGGAACATGTCGGCGATATCGGCACGGGCTCGATGATGAAACTCGCGGTCAATCTGCCGCTCCTGGTGTACTGGCAGGCGCTGGGCGAAGCCTTGACAATCTGCAAGCCGCTCAATCTTCCGGCCGACCGGCTGATCGACATCCTGACCGATACGTCGGGCGCGCCGACCGCCATGAAGGGTCGCGGCCCGGTCATCGCCAGGGTGTTGGCCGGTGCGCCGCTCGGCGAGACCGCATTCGGCCTCAACGCCGCGAAAAAGGATCTCGACTACGCGGTTCAATTCGGTGCGTCCCTTCATGCCGAGATGCCGGTCACGGCCAGTGCGCTCGCCTGCTATCAGGAAGCGGAAGCTGCGGGCCTCGGCGATGCCGACGCCACCGCGGTATCGACCCGCTGGACCCAGCGCAAAGCCAAATCATAATTCCTTCATACATCACGCCCCGCACAACTTCACCAACCGCAGAGTTGATTCAGATGATCGATCGCAAGAACCGTTATGGCCGCACCGCCGCACGCATCAACGACGCCGACGGCCTCGCCCGGCGGCCGTCTTCCGCCACGATCGACATCCACGCCCACATCGTGGTGCCCCAGGCCGCCAAGCTAGCGCAGCCGCATGTCGATATCAGCCGGATCCCGCTGGCGTATTTTGCGGATGCCGCGACCAGGGAGATCAATGCACAGCAGGAGAAGGACGTCGGCGAAGTCATGACCACGATCGATCGCCGTCTGTTCGATCTCGACAAGATGGGCATCGATATCCAGGTCGTGGCACCGGCGCCGGGTCAATGCTACTATTCGATCGATCCGAAAATCGCGGAAGCCGCTCATCGCCTCGCCAATGACGGCGTGGTAGAATATTGCTCGCGCAAGCCTGATCGCTTCGTCGGGCTCGGTGTCGTTACCTTGCAGGAGCCGGAGATCGCGGTCCGCGAGCTCGACTACATCATGAAGGACCTGAAACTAAAGGGCGTCGAAATCCTGACCAATGTCGACGGCCAGGAACTGTCCGATCCGAAATTCCGCCCGTTCTTTGCCAAAGCCGAGCAGCTCGGGGCGTTCATCATGATGCATCCGAACGGATTTACCCATGGGGAACGCCTGACCCATTTCTATTTAAACAACGTGCTCGGCAATCCCCTCGATACGACTCTGGCGCTTCATAATTTGATCTTTTCGGGAACGCTGGCCCGCTTCCCCGATTTGAAGCTGATGGCCGTGCATGGCGGCGGCTATCTGCCGGGCTATTCCGGGCGCATCGATCATGCCTGGGGCGCGCGTCAGGATTGCCATGCCGACCTGCCATTGCCGCCGACCACCTATCTGCGGCAGGTTTATCTCGACACCGTGGTGTTCTCCTATCACCAGCTGGCCTATCTGATCGATGTGTTCGGCCCCGACCGTATCGTGATGGGCACCGACTACCCCTTCGACATGGGCGAATATAACCCGGTCGGACATATCGCGGGGGTGAACGGCATGGACGAGACGACGCTGGCTCAGATCGCCGGCGGCAACGCCGCCCGGGTGCTTGGTCTTGATGTCTAGCGACCGCTAGCGCGCGGCCGCCGTCTTGAACCCCGGGTGCTCGAACGGGTGTGACGTCTTGAAGGCCGGCAGCTCAAAGCAGCGGTCGGCCAGTTGCGCCACCAAGGGAAAGGTGCCGAGCTCGAGCTTGAGGAAATGCGCGCCGACCACCTGGCCGGCGATGCAGATATCGGCAAGGCCCGGCTCGGCGCCCAGCGCAAACGGCGCAGGTCTTCGGCGCGCAAGCAAGCGTTCGTAGGTCGCGAGCCCTTCGTTCGTCCAATGCTTGCCCCAGTCCTCGATCGCCTTGGCATCGGCGCCGAAGGTCTTGGCGAGATGATTGCGCACACGCGGCACTACCAGCGGATGCGCGTCCGCAATCGTCATCAGCGCGAGCGAGCGCGCATAGGCGCGTTCCCTGGGATCCTGCGGTAGCAGCCGTGGATCGGGCTGAACATCGTCGAGATATTCGATGATCGCCAGCGACTGGAAGACGGAATGGCCGTCGTGAATGAACGTCGGCACCACGCGCTCGGCGTTGACGGCCTCATAGCCCGGCTTGAACTGCTCACCGGAGAGGATGTCGATCGGGATTTCCTCGAACGCGAGGCCTTTAAGCTTGAGCGCGACCCGGACCCGAAACGACGCAATCGACCGCCAAAAACCGTAGATTTGTATGCTCATCGGAAGACTCTCCAGCTTGCGCAATGTTCCGCTTCGGCCCAAAACGATATTGCGAGCCAGATAAGCCAATTGTCATTTGCGATGCAATATCGCACCATCAAACGCCTGAAATTACGAGCACGAAATGTCCCGACCCAAGAACGTCCTCTGGATCATGTGCGATCAGCTTCGCTTCGACTATTTGGGTTGCACGGGGCACGCCACCCTGAAGACGCCCAATATCGACGCCATGGCCAGGCGGGGGGTGCGTTTTTCGAACGCCTATGTGCAGTCGCCGATCTGCGGCCCGTCGCGGATGTCGTTCTATACCGGCCGCTACATGCGCTCGCACGGCTCGCACTGGAACGGCTGGCCGCTGCGCGTGGGCGAGCCGACGCTGGGCGATCATCTCAAGAACATCGGGGTGCGCAATGTGCTGGTCGGCAAGACCCACATGACGCCGGATCTCGAAGGCCTGAAAATGCTCGGGATCGCGCCGGACTCGATCATCGGCGTGCATGTGTCCGAATGCGGCTTCGAGCCCTATGAGCGCGATGACGGCCTGCATCCCTCCGGCAGGCCCCGCCCGAAATACGACGCTTATTTACGCGAACGCGGATATGACGCCTCCAACCCGTGGGAGCATTGGGCCAATTCCGGCTCGGCCGACGACGGCACGCTGCAGAATGGCTGGCTGCTGGTGCACGCCGACAAGGCGGCCCGCGTTGCGGAGGAAGATTCCGAGACGCCCTATATGACGCGCCGCGCCATGGATTTCATCACCGAGGCGGAAACCGACGGGCGCCCGTGGTGCCTGCATCTGTCCTACATCAAGCCGCACTGGCCCTATATCGCGCCCGAACCCTATGCCAGCATGTACGGACCTGGCGATGTGCTGCCGGCGGTTCGTTCCGAGCAGGAAAAGCAGAGCGCGCATCCGGTTTTCGCCGCCTACATGGACATGCGTTACTCCCGCAACATGGCGCGCGACGAGGCGCGGGAAAAAGTCATCCCGACCTATATGGGCCTGATCAAGCAGATCGACGACCAGATGGGCGTGCTGATGCAGTTTTTGGAAGCGCGCAGCCTGCTCGATAGCACCATGATCGTGTTTACCTCCGATCACGGCGACTATCTCGGCGACCATTGGATGGGCGAGAAGGATCTGTTCCACGATCCATCCGCCAAGATCCCGCTGATTGTGATCGATCCGTCCGCCGCGGCCGATCGCACGAGAGGAACGGTCTGCGATGCGCTGGTCGAGGCAATCGATCTGGCGCCGACCTTCATCGACTATTTCGGCGGCAAGCCGCCGGATCATATTCTCGAGGGTCGCTCACTGATGCCGCTGCTGCACGGCGAGGTGCCGGCGGACTGGCGCAAGGTGGTATTCTCGGAATACGACTATTGCATGCAGGATGTCCGGCTCAAGCTCAACCAGCCGATCGAGCAATGCCGGCTGTTCATGGTGTTCGATGGGCGCTGGAAATACATTCACGCTTCCGGCTTCCGACCGATGCTTTACGACCTTGTCGAAGACCCCAGGGAATTGACCGACCGCGGCGAAGATCCCTCCTGCGCGGATGTCATTTCCCGGCTGCAATCGGCCCTGTTCGAATGGGCGCTGCATCCCAAGGCCCATATCACCACCAGCACCGAGAAAATCGCCGCTTATGCGGAGAAGCAACTCCAGGTCAAAGGCGGAATCCTGATCGGCATCTGGGATGAGGCCGAGCTGTCCGCAATCCGGAAGAAGATCGGCATCGCGGAAATCAATAGGTGATCTTGTAGCCGGTTGCCTTGACGATCGGCTGCCACAGGGCGATGTCATCAGCGAGTTCCTTGCTCAGGCCCTCCGGCGTGCTCCCAACCGGAATCAGGCCGATTGCCAGCAGCTTCTCGCGCACGTCCGGCTTGGCGAGCGAGGTTGCCACGGCCGCGCTGAGTTGCTTGGCAAAATCCCGTGAACTGCCGGCCGGCAGCCACATCCCGTACCAGCCGTCGGCGACGAGATCGACGCCGCTTTCCTTGAGGGTCGGCACATCAGGCAGGAACGGCGAGCGCTCCGCGCTGCTTACCGCCAGAATCTTGACGGTGCCGGCCCGATGCTGGGGGATTGCGTCCGCAATGGTGACGATGGCGAACGGCAGATGGCCGCCGATCAGATCGTTGATCGCGGGTGCGCTGCCGCGATAGGCCACACGCGTCATCGGAACGCCCAGCACCTGCTCGAGTTTAGAGCCCGTGAAATGCGGAATGGTGCCGTTGCTCGGCACGCCAAATGTCGCCTTGCCCGGGTTAGCCTTGAGCCAGGCCACAAACCCCTTGAAATCCTTTGCATCGACCGCCGGCCCTACGACGACACCGAATTCAAAGCGCGCGAGCAGCGATACCGGTACGAAATCCTTGTTCAGGTCAAAGCTCGGTTCGGACTCCACCATTGGAAGCAGATACATCGTCGGACCTGTGGTCACGAGGATGGTTGCGCCATCGGGGGTGGCGTTCTTGACCCATTTGATTCCGATCAGTCCGTCGCCGCCGGTGCGGTTTTCGACGATCATCGACCGGTCGAGCAATTGGCCCGCATGTTGCGCCACGAGCCGGCAGAGCGTGTCTCCGCCGCCGCCGGCCGAGAAGGGAAAGATCATCTTGGTCAGCGGACCGGACTCGCCGAGCGCATCCTTCGCGACCAAGGAAAATGACAGGCCGGCGCAGCCAGCCATAAAACTTCGGCGATCCACTGTTCTCTCCCCGTCGGATGTCTTGGCTCATTACATCAGATTGCCGAAGCGATTGAAACCGTACCAAAGTTGCCGCCGCCGTCATTTTCAATCCAGCATCCGGGCAGGCTCAACTTGAACCCCCGTCCGTCCGGGGGCGACATATGGCCACGCGCCCGGTGGCGCATCGGCATGTCAGGACACCATGGAAACGTTGTTCGAATTTTTGTTCGGCGCCAGCGGGCGCATCAACCGGGCGAAGTATTGGCGCTCGGTGCTGATCTATATCGGCGGGGGGGGTGATGACCGCCGTGATCCTGTTCACCGCTGCCGGCATCGCCGCGCCGCTCTTTGTCGTCATGGTCGTCGTGGTCCTGATCCCGTGGCTGCTGTGGGGATTCTCCTTCACCACCAGGCGGCTGCACGATCGCGGCAAGAACGCGTGGTGGCTCCTGATGTTCTATCTGGTCCCGGGTGTGCTCGGCCAGTTCGCAGAGGCTGCATGGTTTAGCGGGGCCGCAGGCTTAGTGATGCATTACGTTCTGGCGCTGGCCATTTTTGCGTTGACGATCTGGGGATTTGTCGAGATCGGCTGCCTGCGTGGTACCGCGGGACCGAACAACTATGGGCCCGATCCGCTGTTGCAGCCGAAGCGCCCAGGCTGAACGGCGTCCAAAAACGAAAAAAAGCCCGGCGGCCATAGGCCACCGGGCGGGGAAGCAACCTCCCAAATATGGTAGTGCTACCGATGGCCCAGCCTTGGGCACGGTTCACACGGCAGCCGTTGTCCGCACCATCCCAAAAACCCCCGCCTCGGACAGCGCTGCGATCCGCGCGTCGTCATAGCCGAGTGTCTTGCGCAGGACTTCTTTCGTATGCTCGCCGAGTAAGGGCGCGGCGACGGGATCGACGACCGGCGTCAGGCCGAGGTTGATCGGCGATTCGATATTGGGAACTGAGCCCGCGGCCGGGTGTGGAATCTGGCTGACGCGATGCCGCTCGCGTACTTCCGGCGAGTTGAAAGCCTCTTCGACGGTGCGAAGAAAACCGACGGGGATGTTGGCCGCCTTCATCTTCGTCACCCAGTTTTCGCGAAGGTCTTGGACAAAAACTCCGGTGAGAATGGCGCGCAGTCTCTCTTTGTTGGCTGTTCGGGAACGGCGGTCGCCGAATTCGCCGCTAGCGAGATCAGGGCGGCCGAGCACTTCGATGACGAGGCGGCGATACAGCCGGTCATTGGCGCACGCGATATAAAACGGCGCGTCGGAGGCCTCGTAGACGCCAACGGAGGGAGACCCGTTCGGCGAATTACCCTGGCGGCTCGGGTTCACACCGGTCATCAGATAGGCCATGCCGTAGAATTGCGTCATCGCCACCGCTGTGTCGAACAGCGCCACTTCGACATGCTGCCCCCGGCCGAGCCGATCGCGCGCGAACAACGCCAGCAGAATGGCGTTGCAGGCCGACATGCCCGTCAGCAGGTCAACCGCGGGCGGTCCGGTCCGCACCGGCGGCCCATCCGGAAAGCCGTTGAGCGACATGAATCCGCTTTCGGCCTGGGTGATCGGATCGAAGCCGGGACGGGATGCAAATGGCCCCTGGCGGCCATAAGCCGAGATCGAGCAATAAACCAGGCGGGGATTGCTTGGCGCGACTGACGCATAGTCGATGCCATATTTCTTCATCACGCCGGAGGAGAAGTTCTCCACCACGACATCCGCCCGCGCGATCAGTTCACGTGCAACGTCGCATCCCTCGGGCTTGGTGAGATCAAGCGCGATGCCGCGCTTGTTTCGATTCAGGCTGACGAAGGCGGCACTCTCACCGGCGAGATCGGCATGTTCATAGTGCCGGGTATCGTCGCCGCCGTCCGGATTCTCGATCTTGATGACTTCGGCGCCAAAATCGGCCAGCGTTTGCGTGCAGGCCGGACCGGCGACGACCCGGGTGAAATCCACCACCAGCAGACCGTCGAGCGCGGTTGGCGCGCCCTTTGTTCGTGGCGCGCGGTCCGGCAATTGCGGTCTGGCAGTCATGATCGGTCTCTTCCCTTCCGGTTCTCATTGGCACCTTGGCCGTTGGCGCGAGCCGAGTTTAGAGCCTATTTCCGGAAGGGCAATGTTGGCTATGGCTTGGGGGCATGCACGAATCGCGTCCCACGGAATTTCATCTGATGGATTTGCGCCAATATAGCGTATTCGGCCAGGCCCACGGATCCAGGGGCCGATACAGCCGATAGCTGGCCCGAATGAAGTTGTTGGCGGAGGCAAGATTATCGGTCGTATCCGACACGATCCAGCTCCAGCCATTGTGCCGGGCTCGCAATTCCAGCGCGCGCATCAGCCGCAACTGAAGGGCGTTGCCGCAATGTTTTCGCAGTACGCCTACCCGGCAGAAATACCCCGCATTGACCGCACGCGTCGATGGGACGACGCCGGCAAAGGCGACGGGAATCGAATCGCGAAAGGCGATCCACCAGTGCCCCTGATCGAACTCCGGAATGGGAGCACCGTCAAAGAATGTCAGTCGGTGAAGCTCGGTAAGCGCGTCGGCGATCTCGTCATCATGCCCATCGACCTCGCGTATCCTGTACATGGGGTTCCAACTCTCGTCCCTTGAACCACATTTGACTCGTGTTCCGCTTCGAGTCCCGAGCCGCCGATCGTCTCTGCCAACGCCATCTATCACGCGACCGGAAAGCGCGTGCGTGATCTGCCGATCACACTGGACCAGCTGCAGCGCTGAGGACCGGCCCCACGAAGCCGCTACCTGAGGCATCGTCGGGCTTTTTCGATCTCCTTGTCGGAAATGCCCCTCGCCTTCGCCCAGGATTCCACCGCCGCCGCGCCATATTGGGCGACGGCCTTCCGCACTATCCAGCAGGGAAAGGCATATGCAGGAACTGACCACAGCAGCGCTGCAGCCACCAGACAGGCTCGGATCATTTACCGAGCATGACCTTGATGCCGAGCCAAACTGCCCCGACAAAGCCCGTGACGATCACGGTAATGACGG
>JBGPSI010000175.1:0-10378 GCA_041490045.1 Bradyrhizobium sp. | reverse complement strand
TTACGACTTTCTGGTCCAGAGTTCGACGTGGAAGATCGGCGCCGTCGCCATCTCCATCCTTCGCAGGCAATACGACAAGACCTATGTCGCCGCCGCCTTCACCAACAACGGCCGCGCCGTCACGCTGAATTTCATCCTCGTCAACGGTCGCTACGGCTGGGTGATATCCGACGTCGAGAGCCCGCATGATTCCTTGCGGATGTTTCTCGCGCAGTATCGAAACTGATCTATCGATTGGCGCAGGACCGTGCATATGCGTCGCGCTCCCCGGGGCGCAGCCCGCTGGCGGCCGCGTCATCGAGGCATTTGCTGAACCGCTCGCCGAAGGAAGGCTGCGGCGCGGGCGCATAATTGCGCTGCGGCAGCGCATCCAGTTGCGGGATCGCCGGCACCTCGATCTTCGGCGGTGGCGGCGGCGGCGGCAGCGGCGGGTTGAACGGCGAGCCGCCGGGCGGAATGACCTGTGCGGAGGCCCCGCTTGCGAAAATAAGCGCTGCAGCCAATGCGCCAATGATCGATGCGTGTTTCATTCAAGGAATGTCGTGACGCCAACGGCAAACCGCAAATAAATTATTCTTCAGGCGCGTTCTCGATCGGATCGAACCGGTCGGCCTCGAGGCCGAGCAGGTTCCACGATTGCAGCATGTGCGGCGGCAGCGGCGCGGTGACGTCGATGACGCCGCCGCGCGGATGCGGGATCACGATCCGGCGCGCCAGCAGATGCAGCCGCTTCTGCAGGCCGCCGGGCAGTTCCCAGTTCTCCTTGTTGAAATATTTGGGATCGCCGACGATGGCGTGACCGATATGGGCCATATGCGCGCGCAACTGATGGGTCCGCCCGGTGACCGGCTTCAGCGATACCCAGGCCAGTTTCTGCGCCGAGGTCTCGACCACGGCATAATAGGTCACGGCATGGCTCGCGCCCTCGTCGCCATGGGCGGCGATGCGCATGATGGTGTCGTCCTCACCCTCTTCCTTGGCGAGATAGGTCGAGATGCGGCCCTGCTTCGGCTTCGGCACACCCGCCACCAGCGCCCAGTAGATCTTGCGCGCCGAGCGATGGCGAAACGATCCGGTCAGCGCGGTGGCAGCAAACCGCGTCTTCGCCACCAGCAGGCAGCCTGACGTCTCCTTGTCGAGCCGGTGCACGAGCCGCGGCTTCTGGCCCTTGGCGTCGCGCATCACCTCGAGCATGTCGTCGACATTTCGTGTGATACCGGAGCCGCCCTGAACGGCCAGGCCCGCCGGCTTGTTCAGCACCATGACGTCGGCGTCCTCGAACAGGATCATGTCCTTCAGCGTGGCAAGTGTCTTCGCCCCCGCTTCGGAGAGGTGACCGGCGACCTTCGGCGCATCGAGTTTCAGCGGCGGAATCCGCACGCTTTGCCCCTCCTCCAGCCGGTCCTTGCTGTCGGCGCGCTTGCCGTTCACCCGCAATTCGCCTTTGCGGACGATGCGCTGGATGTGGGAGAACGACAGGCCGGGAAAGCGCGCCTCGAGGAAGCGGTCGACCCGCATGTTGTTCTCGTCCGCCGTCACCACCACGGTCTGCACCTTGATGGGCAGCGGCGGCGGCTCGACGACCGGTTTGGCGGGCTCGGGCACGAAAGGCTGTGGTTTGGCCGCGCGGGGCGCCGAGGCAGCGAACCGCGCAGCCGGCTTGCCGCCGGGGCGATGCGCCTGCGACCGCTCGGCCTGCGAGCCACGGTACGGACGCGCTCCCTTCGGGCGATCGCCTCGGGGTTTCAGGGGTTTCTTGACGCGACGGCTCATGATGCTTTTCCAAACTTGCGTGGCGTCGACCGGCCTGTACGACGTGGCAGTGCCGCAATTTTCGCACCAACTTCGCTTTCCGCGAGACGCAACTCGTAGAGTTGCTGCAAATTCATCCAGAACTGCGGCGCCGTGCCAAACCAGTGCCCAAGACGCAGCGCCGTGTCGGCTGTGATGCCGCGCTGGCCGTGAATAATGCCCGTGATGCGGTTGACCGGCACATCGATCTGGCGCGAGAGTTCGGCAGCCGTGATGCTAGCCTCGCGCAACTCTTCGGCAAGATGCTCACCGGGGTGGATGGGCGTGCGGGACATGATGGTCTTCCTTCAATGATAATCGACGATCTCCACGTCCACCGGGCCGGGCGATCCTTCAGGCCACCTAAAGCAGATCCGCCATTGATCGTTGATGCGAATCGAAAACTGTCCGGCCCGGTTGCCTTTGAGCGCTTCCAGCCGGTTACCGGGCAGCGCCGCCAAATCGGCGAAGTTGGTCGCCGCATCCAGCGCGTCAAGACGCATCTCGCCCTGCCGCGCGAAACCCGAGAACTCCCTGACATGTCGTCCGGAGGCAAACCGCTCGGTGGCCTTGTCCCGATAACTGACAATCATAGCATTGGAGTAACAGGATTTACGATTTACGTAAATAGTAAATCGACTTAGACACCGAAAGAGTCGGCTTATCCAGCAACTTTCCAAGGTATTCCATGATATCGGATCGGCTCCATCGTCTGCCGTCAGGCGCGGCCTTCAACCGAGGAGAACGGGAATCGGTTTCGATTTCCGCTACTTGAATGCCTCGATGCGAAGCTCCTTTTGCCCCTGACCAATCTATTCCAACGAAGCGTCCGAAGCGGTTCATCCCCGTTCGCGCCGCAGCTTGGCCCAGTAATCCAGGCGCTTCCTGATCTCGCGCTCGAATCCGCGATCGGGCGGATCATAGAAGGTCTGGTGCCCCAGCGCGTCCGGGAAGTACTCCTGTCCGGAAAAGGCTTCCGGCGTGTCGTGGTCGTATTGGTAACCGCCGCCATAGCCTTCCGACTTCATCAATTTGGTCGGCGAATTCAAAATATGCTTCGGCGGCAGCAGCGAACCGCCCTCCTTTGCCGTACGCATCGCCGCCCCGAACGCGGTGTAGGCGGCGTTCGATTTCGGTGCGGTGGCGAGGTAGATGACGGCCTGCGCGATCGCGAGCTCGCCCTCGGGGGAGCCGAGGAAGTCGTAGGCGTCCTTGGCGGCGTTACAGATCACCAGCGCCTGCGGGTCGGCAAGACCAATGTCCTCGATCGCCATGCGGACCACGCGGCGCGCCAGAAACAGCGGGTCTTCGCCCGCATCCATCATGCGCGCGAGATAATACAGCGCCGCATCCGGATCGGAGCCGCGCACCGACTTGTGCAGCGCCGAGATCAGGTTGTAATGGCCGTCGGCGGACTTGTCGTAGATCGGCGCGCGGCGCTGCAGGATGTCCTGCAACTGGACGGCATTGAAGATCTCGCTTTCGCGCGCGGCGCGCCAGACCTCTTCGGCCAGCGTCAGCGCGGCGCGGCCGTCGCCGTCGGCCATGCGCACCAGCACCGCGCGGGCCTCCGCGTCGAGCGGCAGCTTCCTGCCCTCGATCTTTTCGGCATGGACGAACAGCTTTTCGATCGCGGCCGGATCGAGCGAGTGAAACACCAGCACGCGCGCCCGCGACAACAAAGCGGCGTTGAGCTCGAACGACGGATTTTCGGTGGTGGCGCCGACCAGCACCACGGTGCCGTCTTCCATGACGGGCAGAAACGAATCCTGCTGCGCGCGGTTGAAGCGGTGCACCTCGTCGACGAACAGCAGCGTACCCTTGCCCATTTCGCGCCGCGCGCGTGCCGCATCGAAGACCTTCTTCAGGTCCGCGACGCCGGAGAACACAGCGGAAATCTGTTCGAAATGCAGTTCGGTGGCATCCGCCAGCAGCCGCGCCACCGTGGTCTTGCCGGTGCCCGGCGGTCCCCAGAAGATCAGCGAGCCCAGCGTCCGCGTTTCCAGCATGCGCGTCAGCGCGCCGTCGGGTCCCAGAATATGATCCTGGCCGACGACTTCCGAGAGGTTGCGCGGGCGCAGGCGGTCCGGAAGCGGATGCGGCGCATCCGCCTCCATCCCCGCGGCAGCGAACAGGCTGGCAGCTTCGCGTGGTCGTTTCGGACTCATCCGCCGAGCGTAACGTTGATCTGCTGGCCGCCGCGGACCAGCGTGATGCGCCAGACCCGCGCCTGTTCGTGCGTCGCCTTTTCGAGATCGCCGGTTCTGGCGATTTTCTGGTTGTTGACGTTGACGATGATGTCGCCCTTCTGGAAGCCGACATTGGCGGCGGTGCCGCCGTTGGCCAGATCGGTCACCACGACGCCTTCGGTATCGGAATCCAGATGCAGCTCGTCAGCCACTGCGGGCGAGATGTTCGCGACCTTTGCGCCCTGTAACGGCGAGCGTCCGGTCAATACGATTTCGTCGCGGCCGGTATCGGGCGCGGTTTGCAGCGGCACCGTCAGTTTCACCGTCTTGCCCGCGCGCAACACGTCGACCTGCGCCGTGCCGCCGAGCGGTCGGGTGGCAAAACGATAGTCGAACGCGTTGGGGTCCTCGACCGCCTGGCCGTCGACCGAGACAATGAGGTCCGAAGGCTTCAGTCCCGCCCGCGCCGCCGGGCTGCTCGAAACCACATTGGCGACCAATGCACCGGTCGGAAGCCGTAGCCCCAGGCTCTCGGCGATCTCCGGCGTCACCGCCTGCAGCTTGGCGCCGAGCCAAGGCCGCTTGACGGCCTTGCCGCCGCTCTTGGCGGACGAGACGACGACGCGCACCATGTTGGCCGGGATCGCAAAACCGATGCCCTGCGATCCTCCCGAGCGCGAGAAGATCGCGGTATTGATCCCGGCGAGCTTGCCGGTCATGTCGACCAGGGCGCCGCCCGAATTGCCCGGATTGATCGCGGCATCGGTCTGAATGAAGAACTGGTAGTCGGTGATGCCAACCTGCGTCCGCGCCAGGGCCGAGATGATGCCGTGGGTCACGGTCTGCCCGACGCCGAAGGGATTGCCGATCGCCAGCACGACGTCGCCGACCTGCAGTTCATCGGAATTGGCGAAATCCAGCGTCGGGAAGCGCTCATGCGTGCCTTTGAGGCGCAATACCGCCAGATCGCTGCGGGGATCCTTGAGAACGATCTCGGCCTCGAACTCGCGCTTGTCGGAAAGCGACACCTTGACCTCATCGGCCCCTTCGATGACGTGGACGTTGGTCACCACCAGGCCTGACGGGTCCACCATCACGCCCGATCCCAGCGAGCGCTGCATCTGCTCCGGCTGCTGGCCGGGCACGCCAAAGAAGCGGCGGAAGATCGGGTCATCGAGCAACGGATTGTGATCGCGCACCACCTTGGCGGCATAGACATTGACCACCGCCGGCTGCACGCGCTGCACGATCGGCGCGTAGGACAGGGTCAACTCCGCCGGCGAGGCCGGCACGCGCCGGTCCTGGGCAGGAGCAGGATGGAGACTTCCCAACAGGGTCACAGCACACATGGCAGTGATCGCGGCAGCACGGACAGATCGGAGCATTCCTACCTCTCGGAGAAAACGTTGAAATATAGGCGTGTTCGCCGGGCAATAGAAGGGTGCTTTGCCCGTTATCCTGCAGTCCGGGACGGCTGCCGAAGCGGTGACTTCGCCGCAAGTCCGCATCCCTTGTAGGTCGATTGCCCGACTTGTATGACGACCATCATGCAAGAATCCTGTTGCAGCGAAACCACAAGCGGAACTGGCAACTTCCCAGGCCTGTCGTTCGACAGTCATCTATAATTTCTAGGATTCTTGCGGGTGAATGGGACAGTCAACTTCACGAAGGGGTAATCACATGGCGATACCGAAACTCTCAGCCTCAGCGGCGCTCGGCCTGATCGGCGCATTGATGGCATCGCAAGCGCACGCACAATCCGCCGGCGGCAATGACGCGGAGATCGCGTTGTTGAAACAGCAACTTCGATTGATGGAGCAAAAACTCGACAAGCTGCAGAAGCAGACCTCCGAAAATACCGCAGCCGCGGCGAAAGCCAATGCCAATGCCAAGGTCGCCGTGGCGAACGCCAACGCGGCCTATCCGGTCAAGGGTCCGGTCGCGCCATCCGACGTGGTGGTGAGCATGCCCGGCAACCGGCCCACGATCTGCACCGCCGACAATCAGAATTGCGTTGCGATCACGAGCCGCGTGCACTTCGACGCCGGTGGCTACGACTACCGGCCCAACAGCGCTTTGACTTCTCCGCATCGCCTCGACGACGGCGTCAACGTTCGCCGCGCGCGGATCGGCGTCGTCGGCAAGTTCCTGGGCGACTGGAATTATGCGCTGATCTACGACTTCGGCGGATCCTCCGACGGGTTTGACAGCACTGCCAGCGTCGGCGGCGCACCGGTCGGATTCCTTCCCGGCGGCGCGCTGTCGGGCGTCGAGAACGCCTATCTCAGCTACACCGGCTTCAAGCCTTTCGGCGGCAAGCTTGCGATCGAAGGCGGCGTGATGGACCTGCCCTATACGCTGGACGAGGCGACCAGTTCGAACGACATCCTGTTCATGGAGCGGGCCTCCGCCGGCGTCGTCGCCACGAACATTGCAGCTGGCGATTTCCGCTCCGCGTTCGGCGGCCGCTGGTACAACGACACGTTCTGGGCCGGCGGCTATGTCACGGGGCCGACAACAGGCGCCATCCACTCCGCCTCGAGCATAAACCCCAACGGCACCACCGAACAATACGGCGTCGTGGCCCGCGCCGCGGGTCAAATCGTAAGCACCAAGGACTACTCGCTGCATATCGGCGGCGACGCCCAGTTCCTGATCCAGCCCCCGCACAATCTGGTCGCGGGGTCGCAAACCCTGACGCTGAGCGACCGTCCGGAATTGCGCATCGACCCGACCACCCTGGTCACGACCGGCGCGCTCGCGAACGTCTCGTCGGCGCAGGTCTACAGCGCCGAAGCGGCGGGGACTTACGGACCCCTGTACTTTCAGGGGGAATACTTCTGGTTCAATGTCGAGCGCAACGCCGTCACCGGGTTGCCGCCGATCGGCGCGCCCAATCTGCACTTCCAGGGCGGCTATGCCGAAGCGAGCTATGTCCTGACCGGAGAAAGCCACCCCTACAATTCGGCCACCGCTTCCTACGGCGGCATTGCGCCGAAGGATCCGTTCTCGTTGAGCAGCGGCGGCTGGGGCGCCTGGGAGATCGCCGGCCGGTTCTCGACGATCGATCTGAACGACCAGCTCGCTTCGGCCAACGGCGTCGCCGGCGGCCGGCAGAATATCTATACGCTGGGGCTGAACTGGTACGCCAATCGCAACGTCCGCCTGATGCTCAACTACCTTCACGGCGACATTGCCAAGCAGGCGAGCCCCACCAACTTCGCCGATACCGGCGCGAAGTTCGACGCGTTGGCCATGCGCACCCAGGTGGCGTTCTAGGGTTCGGCGGGTTTCCAACGGGAGGAGCCACGGCTGCTCCCGTTTGTTTTGACTTGCCAAACTCACACCGGCGCGACAATTAAAGCTCCGCACTCACATCGGAGACAACGGGCATGAAAGCCGTCGGATACAGGAAGTCCCTTCCCATCGATGCCGCGGACGCGCTGATCGATTTCGAAGCTCCAAAGCCCGAACCGAAAGGCCGCGACATCCGCGTCGCCGTGAAGGCGATCTCCGCCAATCCGGTCGACTACAAGGTCCGCAAGCGCGCCGCGCCGCCGGAGGGCGAGACCAAGATTTTAGGGTTTGACGCCGCCGGAATCGTCGATGCGGTCGGCCCCGACGTGACGCTGTTCAAGACGGGCGACGAAGTGTTCTACGCAGGCTCAATCCAGCGCCAGGGCACAAACTCGGAATTTCATCTGGTCGATGAGCGCATCGTCGGCAAGAAACCGAGGACGCTGTCGTTCGCGCAGGCGGCCGCGCTGCCGCTGACCTCGATCACCGCCTGGGAATTGCTGTTCGACCGGCTGGGCGCACTTCCCGGCAAGAGCCTCGATCCACGCACGCTCTTGATCGTCGGCGGCGCTGGCGGCGTCGGCTCGATCCTGATTCAGCTCGCCCGCCGCCTCACCGGCCTCACCGTCGTCGCCACCGCATCGCGCCCGGAATCGCAAAAATGGTGCCTCGATCTCGGCGCCCATGCCGTCATCGATCACGCCAGGCCGATGAAGGAGCAGATCGAAAAACTGAAGCTGCCGCCGGTCGCGCTGGTCGCAAGCCTCACCAACACCGACCAGCACTACAAGGCGATCGCCGACTTCATGGCGCCGCAGGGCAAATACGGGCTGATCGACGACCCCCCGGAATTCAACGTCAGCGTCTTCAAGGGCAAGGCGGTCTCGATCCACTGGGAATCGATGTTCACCCGCTCGTCGTTCCAGACACCTGACATGATCGGCCAGCATCATCTCCTGAACGACGTCGCCGATCTCATCGACAAGGGAGTTCTGCGCACCACGCTCGATCAGACCTTCGGTACCATCAACGCGGCCAATCTGAAGCGCGCCCATGCGTTGCTGGAGTCCGGCAAATCGCGCGGCAAGATCGTGCTGGAGGGGTGGTAGAACTTCGTAGGGTGGGTTAGCGGAGCGTAACCCACCATTTTGGTTCATCTCACGCGATGGTCTGCACGATGCCGCCCTCGGCGCGCAGCGCCGCGCCATTGGTCGCCGACGATTCCCTGGAGGCGACATAGATCACCATGTTGGCGATTTCCTCGACAGTCGCAAAACGCTGCAGCAGCGAGGTCGGGCGAAACTGCTTTACGAATTGCGACGCGGCATCCTCCACCGACTGTCCGTTTTGCTTCGCGAGATCCTTGACGAAGGTCTCGACGCCCTCCGACATCGTCGGCCCCGGCAGCACCGAATTGACGGTCACCGCGGTGCCGCGTGTGATCTCGGCAAGTCCGCGCGACACTGCGAGTTGCGCCGCTTTGGTCATGCCGTAATGGATCATTTCCTTCGGGATGTTCAGCGCCGATTCCGAGGAGATGAAGATAATGCGGCCCCAGTTGCGCTTCAGCATGCCCTGCATGTAGGCGCGCGACAGCCGCACGCCCGACATCACATTGACCTCGAAGAAGCGACTCCAGTCCTCGTCCGGCGTCTCGAAGAAGTCCTTGGGCTCGAAGATGCCGGCGTTGTTGACGAGGATGTCGACCTCCGGCAACGCCGTCACAATCGTGTTGCAGCCCTCGACCGTGGAAACGCTTCCGGCGACGCCTTTCACCTTGGCGCCGGGCACGGCCTTCTTGATCGCGGCGACCGCGCCGTCGACCTTGGCTTGGGTGCGGCCATTGACCGTGACCTCAGCGCCCGCGGCGGCCAATCCCCTGGCGATGGCATGGCCGATGCCGGTGGTCGACCCCGTCACCAGCGCCGTCTTACCGCTAAGATCGATTTTCATGAGAGTTCTCCGTCATTGATGACGGAGATATCGGGAGCGGCGCGAGGGAGCGCAATCGCTGCTCTTGCCCAATAAAAAAGCGGCGCACCCGGCGCCGCTCTTTGAAGTGCGATTTGGAAATAAGGCTTACGCGGCTTCCGCGGCCTTTTCCTGCACCGGGCCGGAATCGAGGCCCTTGGCATCGACGTCGCGGTCGACGAATTCGATCACGGCCATCGGCGCGTTGTCGCCGTAGCGGAAGCCGGCCTTGATGATGCGGGTATAGCCGCCCTGGCGGTCCTTGTAGCGGGCGGCGAGCACGTCGAACAGTTTCTTGACCTGATCCTGGTCTCGCATCTCCGAGATCGCCTGGCGGCGCATGGCGAGGCCGCCCTTCTTGCCGAGCGTGACGAGCTTCTCGACGATCGGCCGCAGCTCCTTCGCCTTCGGCAGCGTGGTGACGATCTGCTCGTGCTTGATCAGCGCCGCGCACATGTTGGCGAACATCGCACGCCGATGCTCGGCGGTGCGGTTGAGCTTCCGATGAACCTTGCCGTGACGCATGATATATTCCTCAAACCTTGTTCTGTCGCGACGGCTCGTCGGACAATCTGCTCAGGTGGGCCGCCTGCGTTCGCCCAAAATGCAATGACCGGTACGTCTAGTGCGCCCGGCCACCGCCATTACCGTTCGATCAATAGTGGTCTTCGAAGCGCTTGGCCAGTTCGTCGATATTCTCCGGCGGCCAGCCCGGCACTTCCATGCCGAGGTGCAGACCCATCTGGGCCAGCACTTCCTTGATCTCGTTCAGCGACTTGCGGCCGAAGTTCGGGGTACGGAGCATTTCCGCTTCCGACTTCTGCACGAGGTCGCCGATATAGACGATGTTGTCGTTCTTCAGGCAGTTCGCCGAACGCACCGACAGTTCGAGCTCGTCGACCTTCTTGAGGAACGCCGGGTTGAACGCGAGATCGGGAATGATCTCCTGCGCCACTTCCTTGCGCGGCTCTTCGAAGTTGACGAACACGTTGAGCTGATCCTGCAGGATGCGCGCGGCATAGGCCACCGCGTCATCCGGCGAGATCGCGCCGTTGGTCTCGATCGTCATGGTCAGCTTGTCGTAATCGAGGATCTGGCCCTCGCGGGTGTTCTCGACCTTGTAGGAGACC
>JBGPSI010000174.1:0-10387 GCA_041490045.1 Bradyrhizobium sp. | reverse complement strand
TGCCTTCCATGATCTTCAGCAGTGCCTGCTGCACACCCTCGCCCGACACGTCGCGTGTGATCGACGGGTTGTCCGATTTGCGGCTGATCTTGTCGACTTCGTCGATATAGACGATGCCGCGCTGCGCCCGCTCGACATTGTAGTCGGCCGACTGCAGCAGCTTCAGGATGATGTTCTCGACGTCCTCGCCGACATAGCCGGCTTCGGTCAGCGTCGTCGCATCCGCCATCGTGAACGGCACGTCTAGAATCCGCGCCAAAGTCTGCGCCAGCAGCGTCTTGCCCGAACCGGTCGGACCGATCAGCAGGATGTTCGACTTCGCAAGCTCGACGTCGTTGTGCTTGGTCTGGTGATTGAGACGCTTGTAGTGATTATGCACAGCGACCGAGAGCACCTTCTTGGCATGGCTCTGGCCGATCACGTAGTCGTCGAGGACCTTGCAGATTTCCTTCGGAGTCGGAATGCCGTCGCGCGACTTCACCAGCGAGGATTTGTTCTCCTCGCGGATGATGTCCATGCATAGTTCGACGCATTCGTCGCAGATGAATACCGTGGGTCCCGCGATAAGTTTGCGGACTTCGTGCTGGCTCTTGCCGCAGAACGAGCAATAAAGCGTGTTCTTGGAGTCGCTCGTGCCGACCTTACTCATTCTCTTCTCCGTCCGCCGTTCGATCCCGTCCGCTCGACCTATTCCGGCACACACCGGCGCATAGTTTCTAGATAGAGCAAATTCCGTACCAAAAAAGACCCTACACTCCCGATACCGCATTGAATCGCGGCTTACTCGAATCTCCGGCGACCTTAGCCGATCTCGCTAGCCAACCATGGTCGCACCCGACTATCAAGAATTCGCTAATCGGCCCGCCAGCCGATACCCGTGACAATACCGTGATTTGCGCCGTTCGCACGAGCCAAACCTGCCGAAATCAGCCGAGCGTTGCGCGATTGTCACGCTGCCAAATGAGCACGAAAGCGGAACTTTATGCCCGTGGAGGGCAAAATAGTGCCGTATCGGCCGTAATTGCCCGATGCAGTGATCCGTTAACGTTGTCGCCGCGGTTGCGATCCGTGGTCTTACGAGGTCTTCACAGGAGCCGGGTCTTCGGTGCGCTTGTCGATCACCTTGTCGACGATCCCGAAGTCGCGGGCCATCTCGGCGGTCAGGAACTTGTCGCGTTCCAGCGCATCCTCGATCGCCTTGTAGGTCTGGCCCGTATGCTTCACGTAGATCTCGTTGAGCCGTTTCTTGAGGTTCAATATCTCCTGGGCGTGCAGCATGATGTCTGTCGCCTGGCCCTGAAAGCCGCCGGAGGGCTGGTGCACCATGATGCGCGAATTCGGCAGCGAGAAGCGCATGTCCTTGTGGCCGGCGGCCAGCAGCAGCGAGCCCATCGAGGCCGCCTGTCCGGTGCACAGCGTCGACACCGGCGGACGAATGAATTGCATGGTGTCGTAAATCGCAAGGCCCGATGTCACCACGCCGCCGGGCGAGTTGATGTACATCGAGATTTCCTTCTTCGGATTCTCGGCTTCGAGAAACAACAGCTGCGCCACCGTCAGCGTCGACATGCCATCCTCGACCGGTCCGGTCACGAAGATGATGCGCTCTTTCAACAGGCGCGAAAAGATGTCGTAAGCGCGTTCGCCGCGATTGGTCTGCTCGACCACCATCGGCACGAGTTGCATGTAGGTTTCGACCGGATCGCGCATTAGTCACCCAAGGGTTAGTAGACAGGTTGGTAGAGGGATTAGCGGAGACGAACATCCGTCGGCAAGGCAGGATTGGCAGGAATTGCCAGCCATGGACGAACGTCCCGTGATGCAGGACTTAAGAGACAGAGCCCCAAGATATGAGCCATTTCCCCGGGGGCAAGCCCGGGCAAATAGCGGGGTTGATCTGCCGCAGTTGAAGCCGATTCGGGCGGCCGGGCATAGCGACGGATACCGCCGCCCAGCCGCTTTCGCTTCTCAACCTTAATGCCACCCTGACGCGCGTTAGGCCGCGCTCTTCTCTGCCTCGTCGTCCTTGAAGAGGTCCTCGCGCGTCACCTTCCTCTCGGTCACGTTGGCAAGTTCAAGGATGAAATCGACCACCTTGTCCTCATAGATCGGCGCACGAAGCTGGGCCAGCGCATTGGCGTTGCTGCGATAGTAGTCCCAGACCTCTTTCTCGCGGCCGGGCATCTGGCGCGCGCGCTCGATCACCGCGCGGCTGACCTCGTCGTCGGTGACCGTGATCTTGTTCTTCTCGCCGATTTCCGACAGCACGAGGCCGAGCCGCACCCGCCGATCGGCGATCTTGTGGTATTCCTCCTTGGCCGCCTCTTCCGTGGTGTCTTCATCGGCAAAGGTCTTGCCGCTCGATTCCATCTCGGCCTTGATCGAGTTCCACATCAGATTGAACTCTTCCTCGACCAGCGACGGCGGCGCCTCGAAGCGGTGGGCCTCGTCGAGGCGGTCGAGCAGCTTGCGCTTGACGCGCTGGCGGGTCGTGCCGGCGTATTCCGCCGACAGCCGCTCGCGCGCGGCTGCCTTCAGCTTGTCGAGCGATTCCAGTCCGAGCGCCTTGGCGAACTCGTCGTCGATCTTCGTGTCCTGCGGTGCTTCCACCAGGGTCGCCGTGGTTTCGAATTCGGCCGGCTGGCCGGCCAGCTTCTCGCTCGCGTAGTTCTTCGGGAATGAAACCTTCAGGGTGCGGGTTTCACCCTGGGCGATGCCGATCAGCTGTTCCTCGAAGCCGGGGATGAAACTGTTGGAGCCGATCGTGACCTGGATGTTCTCGCCGGTGCCGCCGTCGAACGGGGTGCCATCGATGGTGCCCTTGAACGAGATCGTGACCCGATCCCCGCTCTCGGCCTTGGCGCCCTCGCCCTTCGCGGCAAAGGCTCTGTTGCTGTCGGCGATCCGCTTGATGGCCTCGTCGACGTCGGAGTCGGTTACCTCGGCAACCGGCTTCTCGACGGTGAAGCTCTTGAAGTCGGCCAGCGCAATCGCGGGCACGACCTCGATCGAAACCGTATAGGTGAGGTCGGATTTTCCGGCGAGGATATCCTCGACGGCTTTTTCCTCCGTCGGCATCGTGATCTTGGGCTCGGTCGCGAGCCGGAAGCCGCGTTCGGTGAAGATCTGCGAATTGGTATCGCGGATGGTCTGGTCGATGGTCTCCGCCATCACCGAGCGGCCATAGACCTTCTTGAGGTGGCTCACCGGCACCTTGCCCGGACGGAAGCCGTTGAGACGGACCTTGTCCTTGAGATCCACCAGACGGGCGTCCGCCTTGGCATCGAGGTCCGATGCGGGAACGCTGATCTGGAATTCGTGCTTCAATCCCTCGGCGAGGGTTTCTGTAACCTGCATGGCGTCAATCTTCTTCCGCGTTCGTCCACGCCTCGCGGCGCGGACATTTGTCAATCTGGTCGACGCGCGACGTTAAAGCCTGCGTCAGTGGTTCGGCGGACCCATTCTTCTTCGGGCAGGTCGCCCCTTCGAAAAACAGGCCCTCCAGTAATCGTCATGCAAACGCTGTCAGCGCTTGGTGCGGGCGGAGGGACTCGAACCCCCACAACTTTCGTCACTGGAACCTAAATCCAGCGCGTCTACCAGTTCCGCCACGCCCGCTGATAGCATCCATGTCCCGGCCGCGATGCCCGAGCATGATGCCGAAAAGTGTGAAGCGGTTTTCGGGCGGCCATCATGCTCCAAGTTAATGGAATCGATCACGTTTATCATGTGGATGCCCGCATCCGGATCATAAATGTGATCGTTGCGGCGGGCTTATAACATGAGCCTACCGGTTCGCAGCAAAAAAATGGCCGTCTCAAAGCCTCCCCGGAGGTACCTGTGGTCGCTGGACATATCCAGTGGAAAATGGTCCGCATCGACCTATGGCAGATCGAATTTTCCGGCTGGACCGCCGCGAGTTTTTGGCCGGATTGGGTGCGACGACGGCCCTCAGTGCGGCCGTGCCCGAGATCGCGGCCGCCCAAAGCCGCCTGCCCCTGAAGCTGCAGGCCAAGGCCGGCAGCATCGCCTTGCGTCGGGAACAACCGGAAACGCCCATATGGTCGCTCCAAAGCTCGTCGTCAGACCCTCGTTTGCGGTTCCGGCGCGGCGACGAACTTGAAATCGCGCTCCAGAACGATCTGCCGGCACCCGTGGTAGTGAACTGCCGCGGGCTCGACGGGGTCTTGGCGGCCGAACCGCTGGCGGCACGGTCGCCCCTCGCCGCGGGCGCCAGCGAAAACCTAGCGATTCCATTGCGTCATGCCGGAACCTTCCTGTGCGACCTCACCCTCCTCGGTGACGGCGCGACGCGGCCCGGCCGTGGGTTGCCCCTGATCGTTGCCGAGAGCGAGACTGTCGCCGTCGACCGCGACGAGCCGTTTCTGATCGAGGACTGGCGGCTGCGCCCGGACGGGACCGCGCTCGCGCCAGGCGTTGATCCCGGCGACACAACGCCGCTTTACACCGTCAACGGGCTGGCGATGCCGGACATCACCGCGCGCGCCCGTGAACGCCTTCGACTTCGCTTCATCAATGGCTGCCAACGGGCCGTCATTGCGGTGAAAATGGAGGGGTATGAGGTGCGGATCATGGCCCTCGACAGCCAGCCGGCCGAGCCGTTCCCCGCGCGCAACAGCGCCATCGTGCTGGCGCCGGGGGGCCGGGCCGACGCCTTCATAGACGCGGATGCCACGGCCGGCTCTGCCTCGCCGATCCTGCTGCATGACGGCAAGGAGGCCCGGCCGATCGCCCGGCTGGTCGTCTCCAGGGAGCCGCCGCTGCGGGACGCGGCCCTGCCCGCCGCGCTACCGCTTTCGTCCAACGGCCTGCCGGCCCAGCTCGACCTGAGGGGCGCCCTGCGCTCTGATCTGACGCTTGGTGGACCGCCCGCCGACTGGGTACGGCCGGCGGATTTCGTACATTCGGCAGCGCCGGCGTTCCGCGCCAGGGCCGGCCGCACGGTAGTGCTGGCCCTGACCAATCGCGGCGATCTCCCCGTCGTGTTCCACCTCCACGGACATCATTTCCGGCTGCTGGACCGGCTCGACGACGGCTGGAAGCCGTTTTGGCTGGATACGCTGGCGATCGATGCCGGACAGACCCAGCGGATCGCCTTTGCCGCCACCTACGCCGGCCGCTGGTTGCTGGAGGCCGCCGCGACCGCCTGGGCTGCGCCGCGTTTGCTGCGATGGTACAGTGTCGAGTGAGGAGACGAACATGAGCGCAAACGCCCCCACCATCCGCGGCGTGAAGGCCCGCGCCATCGACGCGCCGATCTCGCGTCCGGTGAAGAACGCCTTCGGCGTGATCCGCTCGGCACCGCTGGTGCTGATCGATGTCACGACCGATCAGGGTGTCACGGGACACTCGTACATCTTTGCCTACACCAAACTGACGCTAAAGCCGCTGGTGCGGTTGATCGAGGAAATCGGCAGCGAACTCGGCGGCAAGCCGGTTGCGCCATTCGATCTGATGTCGGCGATGGACGCGCGATTCAGATTGCTCGGCTGGCAGGGGCTGGTCGGCATGGCCGTTTCCGGCCTCGACATGGCGTTCTGGGACGTGCTCGGCCGGGCGGCGGGCAAGCCGCTGGCGACGCTGCTCGGCGGATCGCCGCGGCCGATCCGGGCCTATGACAGCTACGGCGCCGTCGATCCTGTCGCCGATCAAACGGCCTTGCGCCGCACGCTCGATCAAGGTTTTCGGGGCATCAAGATCAAGGGCGGCGACGGCGACCTCGCCAATGACGAACGCGTCGTCAAGGCGGTGCGCGAGCTGATCGGTCCCGACGTCGCGCTGATGCTGGACTTCAACCAGTCGCTCGATCCCTCCGAGGCGAACCGCCGCATCGAGCGGCTGGCGGCTTACGATCTGCACTGGATCGAGGAGCCGGTGCCGGCCGAGAATCTCCAGGGCCATGCCAAGGTGCGCGCGACATCGCCGATATCGATACAGTCCGGCGAGAACTGGTGGTTTCCGCGCGGCTTTGCCGAAGCAATCGCGGCCGGCGCGAGCGACTTCATCATGCCCGACTTGATGAAGGTCGGCGGCGTCACCGGCTGGCTCCGCGTCGCCGCTCAGGCGGAGGCCGCCTCGATTCCGATGTCGAGCCATTTGTTCGCCGAGGCGAGCGCCCACATGCTGGCGGTGACGCCGACCGCGCACTGGATCGAATATCTCGATCTTGCCCGCGCAATCGTTGCCGAGCCGGTCGATATCGTCGACGGCACCATTGCCGCCAGCGGTCAGGGCCTTGGACTATCGTGGGACGAGGCGGCGGTCGCGAAATATCTGGCATGAGCGTCGGCCGACAACGCGCTCAATACTCGATGTCGAACGCGTCATAGAGCCGGCGGAACACCGCGGGCAGCGTCTCCGGCAGATCTTCCGCGATCAGGCCGGGACCCGCCTCGCGCGCGGCCTCGCCATGCATCCAGACCCCGATCGAGGCGGCCTCGAACGCCGACACGCCCTGCGCCAGCAGGCCCGCAATCATTCCCGACAGCACGTCACCGGCGCCGGCGGTGGCGAGCCAGGGCGGCGCGTTGGCGGCGATGGTGGCGCGCCCGTCAGGTGACGCCACGACCGTGTCAGGCCCCTTGAGCAGGACGACGCAGCCTGCGCGTTCGGCGGCTGCGCGCACCCTTTCGAGCTTCGAGCGAAGCGGATGTTTGTTGCTGATGTCGCTGAACAGCCTCGGAAATTCTCCCTCATGCGGGGTCAGGACGACCTGCGGATCATGGGATGCTTTAATTGCTTCGAACAGATGATCAGGTGCATCGGCAAAGCTCGTCAGCGCGTCCGCATCCAGCACGAGGCCGCGCTGCGCCGTCAGCGCCGTCAGCACAAAATCGCGGGTCCGCTCGCCGAGACCGGCGCCCGGCCCGATCACGCAGGTGTTGAGGCGCTTGTCGGTCAACAGTTCGGCGAACTCGACAGCCGTGTCGACGGAGCGAACCATCACCGCCGTCAGCGCGGCGGCGTTAACGGCGAGCGCATCGCGCGGCGAAGCCAACGTGACGAGACCTGCGCCGGCCCGCAACGCGCCGCGCGCCGACATCCGCGCGGCTCCCGTCGCGGCGATGTCGCCGGAAACGACGATGGCGTGGCCGCGGGCGTATTTATGTCCGTCGATCTTCGGTACCGGAAAGGATGTGCGCCAGGTGTCCGCAACGTTCTCGAAAGTCCGCGGTTGAATTTCCGCCAGCACGCCCGGATCGATCCCGATATCGGCGACGTGCACGCGGCCGCAATGCATGCGGCCGGGTAACAGCAAATGCGCTGGCTTGGGCCGGAAGAAGGTGACGGTCTCGCTGGCGCGGACCGCGGTGCCCATGACCGATCCGCTGGTGCCGTTGATGCCGCTCGGCAGGTCGACGGCGAGCACCGCCGCGCCGTTGGCGTTGATCGCCTCGATCACCTCATGCGGCTCGCCACCGACCGGCCGGTTGAGGCCGGCGCCGAACAGCGCATCGATGATCAGCGACGGCTTGCCGATCGCCTGCGGATTGAACGGCAGCAGCGGATGTTTCCATCCCTTCGCCGCGGAGGCCGCGTCGCCCTGCAGGCTGTCCCGCTCGCACGCCAGCATCACGGAAACCTCGCGGCCCCGCGCCGAAAGCTCCGCCGCCGCCACGAAGCCATCGCCGCCATTGTTGCCGGGCCCGGCGACAACGAGGATCGACCCCTCCTCCACCAGTTCCATCGCGGCCTCGGCCACGGCCTGACCGGCACTCAGCATCAGCGCGAAGCCGGGCGTGCCGGCGGCGATGGTGAGCCGGTCGGCGCGCTCCATTTCAGCCGTGGTGAGAACTTCCATGCCAAATCCCTGGTAAAAGCGCCTTATCCTGAGGCATTTCCTATGCCACGAGAAGCCTGACCGCTAGCGATTGCATACTGATTGATCTGTTTGCCTATTTGATGAGCTGAGGTATGGTGAACCTCTCAACCTAACGTCAGGCGAACGCCTGATAAAAGGCTGATAACATTTCAAAATCAGGCGTCTTAACAACTTGGCATAGACCCTGCTTTTGAGGAAGCCGGCTCTGGATGATCGTGCTCAACGGCAATTGTTGGTATTCCCCCGGCGGCGCGTCAGGACGAACGATCGAACAACCTGCGCGACGTCAGCGCAACCTCGAAACAAGTCTGTCTGAATTTTGGAAATGCCCGGGAGGCGCTCAGTGAAGAAAATCGAAGCCATCATCAAGCCATTCAAGCTCGACGAGGTTAAGGAAGCGCTCCAGGAAGTCGGACTCCAAGGCATCACCGTAACCGAGGCCAAAGGGTTCGGCCGGCAGAAGGGTCACGCCGAACTCTATCGCGGTGCCGAGTATATCGTGGACTTTCTGCCCAAGGTGAAGATCGAGATCGTGATCGGGGACGACCTGGTCGAGCGGGCGATCGACGCCATCCGCCGCGCGGCCCAGACCGGGCGTATCGGTGACGGCAAGATCTTCGTATCCAATATCGAAGAGGCCATCCGCATCCGAACCGGAGAATCCGGGCTGGACGCCATCTGAGCCGGAGTTGCGAACCAAGCGCATTTGTGACCGGATCCGGCGATAGTCTGATATTGTATTGAGCTTCCCCCGATTGTATTGAGGCCTACCGACGGTCGCGGCTGCGGCCAGATCGCGACGACCTGTAAGCCAAAAGGGGTACTCATGAAGACCGCCAAAGACGTCCTGAAATCGATCAAGGACAACGACGTCAAATACGTCGACCTGCGCTTCACCGATCCGCGCGGCAAGTGGCAGCATGTGACGTTCGACGTCGGCATGATCGAAGACGACACCTTTGCCGAAGGCGTCATGTTCGACGGCTCCTCGATCGCCGGCTGGAAGGCGATCAACGAATCCGACATGTGCCTGATGCCCGACCCGGTCACCGCGACGATCGATCCGTTCTTCGCCGAGACCACAATGGTCATCACCTGCGACGTGCTGGAGCCGACCACCGGCGAGCCCTACAACCGCGACCCGCGCGGCATGGCCAAGAAGGCCGAGGCCATGGTCAAGTCGATGGGCGTCGGCGACACCGTCTTCTTCGGACCCGAAGCCGAGTTCTTCGTGTTCGACGACGTCCGCTTCCAGACCACCCCCTACAACACCGGCTTCAAGCTGGACTCGGTGGAACTGCCGATCAACTCGGATACCGAATATGAGGGCGGCAACCTCGGTCACCGCATCCGCACCAAGGCCGGCTACTTCCCGGTTCCGCCGCAGGATTCGGTGCAGGACATGCGCTCGGAAATGCTCGGCGCCATGGCCAAGATGGGCGTCAAGGTCGAGAAGCATCACCACGAAGTCGCGTCCGCCCAGCACGAACTCGGCATGAAGTTCGACACCCTGACGCTGATGGCCGACCAGATGCAGATCTACAAATATTGCATCCATCAGGTCGCCCACATCTACGGCAAGACCGCCACCTTCATGCCGAAGCCGGTCTATGGCGACAACGGCTCGGGCATGCACTGCCACCAGTCGATCTGGAAGGACGGCAAGCCGGTGTTCGCCGGCAACAAATACGCCGACCTGTCGGAGACCTGCCTGTCCTACATCGCCGGCATCATCAAGCACGCCAAGGCGATCAACGCCTTCACCAACCCGTCGACCAATTCCTACAAGCGTCTGGTCCCGGGCTATGAGGCGCCGGTGCTGCTCGCCTACTCCGCGCGCAACCGTTCGGCCTCCTGCCGCATCCCCTACACCTCGAACCCGAAGGCCAAGCGCGTCGAGGTGCGTTTCCCCGATCCGATGGCCAATCCCTATCTCGGCTTTGCCGCGATGCTGATGGCCGGCCTCGACGGCGTCAAGAACAAGCTCGATCCGGGACCGGCGATGGACAAGGATCTGTACGATCTGCCGAAGGAAGAGCTGAAGCAGATTCCGACGGTGTGCGGTTCGCTGCGCGAGGCGCTGGAAAACCTCGACAAGGACCGCGCCTTCCTCAAGAACGGTGGCGTGTTCGACGACGACTTCATCGACGCCTATATAGAGCTGAAGATGACCGAGGTCGAGCGTTTCGAAATGACCCCGCATCCGGTCGAATTCGAAATGTACTACTCGTTGTGATTTTGGTTCGCGGGTCTTTAGCCCCGCGAACCTCATGAACACAAAAGGCGCCCTGACAGGGGCGCCTTTTATTTTGCGGCGGCGTTCCTGCAAGACTGAAAGCGAGCACAGCGGCTTGAGATATCCGGATTCAGCGGCGCTTGCCCGCCAATAGCGCTTCGCCGAACGCCTCGAACAACGCCCGATTGACGGGATTGTGCTGTGGATCGTACTCGGCGTGCCACTGGACGCCGAGTGCGAAGCCCGGCGCGTCGGCAATCCGGATCGCCTCGATGGTGCCGTCCTCGGCCACGCCTTCGACGACGACC
>JBGPSI010000173.1:0-10400 GCA_041490045.1 Bradyrhizobium sp. | reverse complement strand
GCTGCTGCGGCGGCTTTGGCGCGTTCGGCTGCATCGCCTCGGTCGCGGCCATCGTCGCGCCGGCATTGCCGTTTTCCGGCGGCTTCATCGCCGGATCTTTTCCCGACATTTCCTTGGCGGCAGAGTTGAGCGACAGGCTGCGCCGCTGCGTCCTGGCATCCGCGGGCGCCGGTGCCCGGTTGGCTTCGGAAGCAACCGCCCCCGCCTTCGCGGCCGCCTCGCGCGCGGCCTTGACCTCCGCCTGATAGGCGAACACCGCCTCGGCCAGCGCCGGGGTCGACTGCAATCCCGGCATCTCCAGCAGTACGCCGTTGGCGCGGCTCAGTTCGGCCTTCACAAAACCGCGCGGGTCGGAGGCCGCATTGACGAGATCGCCCGACGCGCCGCCGCGCGCGCCGAAACCGAAGCGATTGAGCGCGACGAGCGCGGTTTGGGAATCGCGGGCCATCGGATTTCCCTCGGGCGACCTCAAGCGTATATTGCTGGCTCAATATACCGCGGTTCGGCATGAACCGGACATGAAGACACAGGGGCACGAGTCGGTTGGATTGATGACAAATAAGTTAGAAATGCCGGCCTCGCGCCGCCTCGCCTGTTCCCGATGCGGAACGGAGTTCGCCTGCAGCCTCGCGGGGCCGTGCTGGTGCGCCGAGGAAACCGCCCGGCTGCCGATCCCGCTCGACGGCGAGGATTGCCTGTGCCGCGATTGTTTGCGGAGAGCGGCGGTGACCGCAGCGAACGCGCCATAGTCCACGCGGCTGGTCGGGCCGATCCGTCAAACTCTCCGGAAAAATCAGGAAAAGTATTTACGCTTGCATTACGCTCCGGCGCGGCAGAATTCTGCGCCGGTCAATCCGTTAACCGGCCTCAGCTAGCTTGCGATCTTGCCCCGCGAGCGTTCCGATGATCCGCTTCATTGTCTATGTCTGCATGGCCTTCGTCACCGCCTTCGTCGGCGTGAGTTGGGCTGCGCGGGGGTTTCCGATGTACTTCTCCGGTCCGGTCGTGAGTCAGCTGCAGCCGACCGTCACCGCGACATTCGGCGACCAGAGCCCCAAGGACTATGAACGAAAGATGTGGGAGGCCGAGCATACCGCGCAGAGCGATGGGGATGCCGCGCTCGACAGGATCCGGCTCGATGCCTTGCAGGCGGGCAATGCCTACGCAATGTCACCATGCGACGACACCACGAAATCGAACCTGATCGCCGCGGTGACGGCGTATACGCGAGCCTGGCAGAAAAAATTGAACTGCCCGCGCCCCCAGAACATGCTGATGTTCTGCGGGGACGAGAAGCTGAAGCAGGTCGCGGCCACCTTTTCGACGCCGCTCGACATTCGCGTCAAGGCCGCGCTCTCCGAAGCCTTCGATCAGCGCGGCATCGTCAAGACGGACTTCCCCGAAGATATTCGTTTCGACGTGCTGCAATTCGCGGGTCCGGGCCTTTGGTCCGACGAGTCCCCGCTGTGCTTGCCGCGGATGCGCGCCGCCGGAACCGCGCGATGAGCCAGGCATGGTTCCTGCTGTGGGCTGTCGTGATCTGGCAGGTCGCTGTCTGGACCTTCACACCGGTTAGCCCTCTCCCGCAAATGGCTGAGGTCAACCGCGGCAAAGCCTATGGCTCCAACGAAGATCTGCTGGTCGAGGCCAGAGGCAGTCAGCGACAAGAGGCTCTCAAGGCGCTGGACCGGCCATGGGGCAGCCGCTGCGCCGGCGAGGATCGCAAACAATTCATCCGCGGACTCAACGAATATTTCTATCATCGCCAAAATGAGAGCGAGCGCTATCCGGAGAATTTCGGCCAGCTAGGCGCCGACTACATCGCCAGCCAATGGGCCACCACCGACGACCAGCGGATCGACCGGCTGACGCAGGAGGCCTATGCCAAAGGCTATTTGAAACCGGCGGATTTCGACGCCGTCGCCGCCAAGGTGGTCGCCCGTGTGGTCAAGGACGAGCGCGTCACCGGAAGAGCCTGTGCGGGCTGAGGCGTTAGCTCCCATGGCCTCTTCCCGCGCCAAGGCGGACCGGTGATCTCTTGATCTAGAGCAAGACGCGCGTGTCGATTCTGGCGCTTGATAATATTGATCATTGCACGGACGCACCGACGGCGCGATGCCGGGTCAGCCAAGGCAAGAGCCCGCTGCTGGCATCCAATCTGTCCGATAGCCCGCCGCAGGTGTCCGCGCGCGGGCCTTCGCCGCCAAAAAACGGATTGGTGCAGGTCCCAAACCGAACAACAGGAGATCCGCGCGATGAGCACCCTGACCAAACTGGCACTCGGCGCGATGGGAAAATTGCGTCCCAAGCCGGCGAAAGGCGACGCGGCCCCGAGGATCGCGCTGCCGGCGCCCGACAAGAGCGGTGGCATGCCCTTGATGGAGGCGATCGCGAAGCGCCATTCGGCGCGCGAATTCGCGGCACGGGAATTGCCGCTGCCGCTGTTGTCGAGCCTGCTGTGGGCCGCCAATGGCGTGAACCGCGCCGACGGCGGACGTACCGCGCCCTCGGCGATGAACGCGCAGGAGATCGACGTCTATGTCGCGCTGCCGTCGGGCGCCTATCTCTACGACGCCGAGTCGAATGCGTTGGACCTAGTCGCCGGCAGCGACCTGCGGCGCGTCACCGGCTATCAGGATTTTGTCGACGAGGCGGCGCTCGACCTTGTCTATGTCGCCGATCACAGCCGCATGAGACTGGTCCCGGTCGGAAGCCGCGAAAGTTTTGCCTCCGCCGCGGCCGGCGCGATTACGGAGAATGTCTATCTGTTCGCAGCCTCCAACGGACTCTCCACCGTGATCCGCGCCTGGATCGATCGCGATGCCATCGCTGGCGCGCTCGGGCTCGACCACGACCAACAGGTGCTGCTGTCGCAGACGGTAGGCTTTCCGAAGGCCTGACCTCGGCTACACCGGATAGCCTGGCGATTTGCGCGCCAAGCCGTCGAACGCATCGAGCAATTTTTCCCGCCACGCATGGACCGGATCTTCCGCGGCGAGCAGTTTGAACGGGCTGACCACGCGCGCCCACTGGAAGGGACCGAACACGATGTAGTCGGCATAGTTCGGCGCATCGCCGCCGAGAAAGGGTTGCGTCTTCAAGGTGAGCCGCATCGGATCGAGCGCGCGCCGGAAACCCTCGACGGCCTTGTCGCGGCCGGCCATGACTTCCTCCAGCGGCTTGCCGAAGCGCGCTTCGCGGCTCTTGCGGAAATAGGCGGCATCGACCGGTTTCAGGTGCGGCGGGATATCCGCAACAATCAGCGGAAACATGCCGCCGACCACGGCGATGTCGCCCCACCAGTTGATCATCCGGCCCATGGCGCGGCCGCCCGGTCCGCCGAACAGCGACGGCCGGTCCGGGTAGCGATCCTCGAGATAATTCGCGATCGCCCAGGAATCGGCGACCGAATTTTCGCCGTCGAGCAGCACCGGCACCTTCTCGGATTTGTGGGGAGCGATGGCGTCCTTTTCGGTGAAGCACCAGGGGATGGTTTCCGCCGACAACCCCTTATGCGCCAGCGCCATCCGCGTCCGCCAGCAGAACGGGCTGAACGGGCGCCCGACGTCGGTGCCGACCAGTTCGAAGAGTTTCAGAGTCATTGAATTGGGCCCGCCATACCACCATCCCGGCCATGACGACAACTCATCGCGCGAGCTACTTCACCACCGCGGCGGTCTGTCCGAACAACAGCTTGCGCTCTTCCTCGGTGCGGATCGCCGGCTGGCCGAAATTCGGGTTGACCTCCTTGGCCCTGGCATAGGCGCGCTCCGTCGCCGGACGCTTGCCGATGGTTTCGAGCCAGCGCTTCAGATGCGGGAAGTCGTCGATGTTCTGGCCCTGGTTCTTGTAGGGCACGACCCAGGGATAGCTCGCCATGTCGGCGATCGAGTAGTCGCCGGCGATGAACTCGCGATCGGAGAGGCGCTTGTTGAGCACGCCGTAGAGCCGGTTGGTCTCGTTCACATAGCGGGTGATGGCGTATTCGATCTTGTCCTGGGCGTAATTGCGGAAATGATGGTTCTGCCCGGCCATCGGGCCGAGCCCGCCCATCTGCCAGAACGTCCACTGGATCGCGTCGTAACGGCCATAGATGACGGCGGGCAGGAATTTGCCGGTCTTCTCGGCGAGATACAACAGCATCGCGCCGGATTCGAAGATCGAGATCGGTTTGCCGCCGCCCTTCGGCTCGTGATCGACCAGCGCCGGAATCCGGTTGTTCGGCGCGATCTTCAGAAACTCCGGCTTGAACTGGTCGCCCTTGCCGATATTGATCGGGAAGATCTTGTAAGGAAGCCCGGCCTCTTCGAGAAACATCGTGATCTTGTGGCCGTTCGGCGTGGTCCAGTAATAAAGGTCGATCATGGCGCGTTCCTGTCCTGCGGGGTGCCTGCAACTAGATGCGATTGCATGAAGTTCACCGCAAAGGGAACACGAAGTCAATGGCGGGCATTTCGCGTCGCGGCGAAGTGATCTCTCAGCCGGCGCGGCCGTGCTCGCGCAAAAGTCTTTCGCCGGCTTCGGTCACCGTCACAACCATCCCGAAGCCTGCGATGGTTTCGCGCGCGACGTAGCCGCGGTCGGAGGCATCCTCCCAGATGGTCAGGCGCGGACACGAGGTCCGCCAGGTCGCGACCACCTCCGAATAGACCCGCGGCTCGCGCGCGATCCATTCGACGAAATCGAGCACCAGTGGATCCGCCGTCCCCGTCATCGGCTTGCTCCTTCGCTCAATAAGCCAGCGCATCGCTGCCCGCGAGCAGCAACCAGGTTCCATAAATGATGTAGTAGCCGGCAACCGTGGTGATCAGCCGCCCGGCCCAGGTGCGGAATTGCAAATCCGTCATCGCCTCCAGCAGGCGCCGCGCCAGCGTGGTGCCGGCCATCGACGCCGCCACCGCGACGCCGGCGAGAACCGGATCGAGGGTTGCGGCCTGGTCGATGATGCCACCGAAATAGACCAGCTTCACGAAATGACTGGCGACCTGACAGGTCGCCTTGGTCGCGACGATGCCGCGGCGATCGAATTTGCCGCCGAGAAAGAAGGTGTCCATCAGCGGCCCGGAGACGCCGGTCATCAGCATCAGCCCCATGCAGATCGAGCCGTAGAAGGTGCCCTGCCAGATGCTCTCGGGATCGGGCTTCAGCGTCGACGGCGTCAGCCGCGCCAGGAACGGCGTCACTCCCAGCAACAACAGCGCCATCGGCTTGTCCGGCACGTAGCGCGTGAGCGACCATGCCGCCAGCGCGACCGCGCATCCGATCAGGTAGATCGCGACCGGACGCCACCTGATGTGACGGCGCCACAGCAGCGCGCGCCAGCCGTTCGACGCCATCTGGGTGATCGCATGGAGCACCATCGCCGACGGCAGCGGCATCAAGGCCAAGAGCACGCCGATCAGGATCAGCCCGCCGGCCATGCCGAACAGGCCGGACAGGAATGCGGTCGCGACCATCAACAGGCCGAGGGCTGCGATCATCAGCGGCGCCATGCGAATCTCCCGCCGCTATTTCTGCCTTGCTTGGACAGCGCGCACAAACTGAGTTATCTTGGCCTGGCCTCAGTTTTACTGAGGGTAGGTCCCTTGGGGTAGAAAATGCGACGGCTGCTGTTTCTCAACGGCATCAAGGCGTTCGAGGCGGCGGCGCGAACCGGCAGCTTTGCCGGCGCCGGCAGCGAGCTCAACGTCTCGGCGGCGGCGGTCAGCCGGATGGTGCATCTTCTGGAACAGCGGCTCGGCGTCGCGCTGTTCGAGCGCAAGGCGAACCGGCTGGAGATGACGGCGGCGGGCCGCGCCTATCAGCGCGGGCTGACGCCGATCTTCGACGCGCTGGCGAGCCTGACGGCGCAGGTCACCGCGGCCGCAAGCGTCCGCGTGCTGACGCTGGGCGTCGGCCCGACCTTCGCGATGAAATGGCTGATCCCGCGGCTGGCGGATTTTCGTAAAGCCGAGCCCGACATCGACGTGCGCATCACCACCGGCGGCGCGGCGGCGCCGTTCGGCGACGACTGGAGCTGCGGCATCAAGCTCGGCGACGGCGAATGGCCGGGCCTGGTCGCCGAACCCCTGTTCGCCGCCGACCTGTTGCCGGTCTGCGCGCCGCGGCTGGCGGCGCAGCTCAAGCGCACGAGCGATCTCCGGGGACCGGCTTTGTTGCGCGTCGCGCATTCGCCCGACGACTGGCCGGCCTGGCTGAAGGCCTCAGGCGTCGCGCGGGTGACGGCGCGCGGACCGGAGTTCCAGTATTACGGCCAGGCGCTGCAGGCCGCCGTCGACGGCCTCGGCATCGCGATGGGGATCCGGCCCTATATCGACGACGACCTCGCCGGACGGCTGGTGGCGCCGTTTGCGCTGTCGGTGCCGAAAGGCATGCGCTGGTACCTGGTCTATCGCAGTTTCCGCACCGACCAGCGCGACTTCGCCGCGTTCCGGCGCTGGATCATCCGCGCCACGGCGGAACCGGCCGCGCGCGGCAAACCTGCCGTCCGGGCGCAGCGCCACGCCGGTTGAGCCGGTCAAAGGCCTTGAAATCAAAGAAAAAAGTCTCGCGATCAAAGAAAAATGAGGGAGATGTGAACGAGTTCACATCCGTTTTCGGCCGCCCATGGTTTCCTTTACTCCCAATACGGCGGAGTCGGGACATGCATTGCGACTATGACGGCTTTAGAATCGAGTCTTTCGAGGCGGGCAAAGGCTTGTGGCACGCCCGGATCCGGCGGGCGGACCTGAAGCCGGTCAACATCGACGGCGTTTCGTTTTCGACGCTCGAAGTCGGCTTCGCATGGTCTGATCCCGACGCCGCCATTGCGGATGCCAAGGTCCAGATCGATCAGCTCAAGCTCAAGCGATATGCCGGGCAGATGCTCCAAGCCGAATTGCAGATTGCCGCCTGTTAGCCTGATTTGAAAATGGGCTTTACCCATGCCGAAATCCGAGGCCAATTCGACCGCGCAAAGTGCCATGGCACTGCCCGATTGTCCGCTATGCAGTACCCCGCTGGTGGTGCAGCGTATCATCCCCGGACGATTGGGGTTGGAGCACTGGACGCTGCGATGCACGAAGTGCGGCCATATCCATCAGGATGCGATCGATACGTCGTCACGGCACGCCCCGACGCTCTGGCCGGACAGCTAGGCTTGCTTCGTTCGCTTGGGATTGAGCCGGCGTAGCCCAGGGCCGCATGGTGAGAGACGCGCGGCGCCGCGTCTCGAAGGCTAAAACCCCGAACGCGAGAATCTGCTAGCCCTTGAACGCCAGCGCGATGGCGGCCTGCGCCTCCTGCTGGATCTGCCGCAGGTGGGCCTCGCTCCTGAAACTCTCGGCGTAGATCTTGTAGACATCCTCGGTGCCCGACGGCCGCGCCGCGAACCAGCCATTGTCGGTGGAGACCTTGATGCCGCCGAAGGATTGATTGTTGCCCGGCGCGGCCGTCAGCGCAGTCACCACCTTCTCGCCCGCCAACTCCTTCATCGCGAGCTTTTCCGGCGAGAGCGCCTTCAGCAGATTCTTCTGCGCCGGCGTCGCGGGCGCATCGATCCGCTCATAGAAGGGCACGCCGAGTTCGCTCGTTAACTTGTCGAACAACTGGCTCGGATCGGATTTGGTCCGTGCCGTCATCTCGGCGGCCAGCAGGCCCAGGATGATGCCGTCCTTGTCGGTGGTCCACACCGTTCCGTCGCGCCGCAGGAACGAGGCGCCGGCGCTTTCCTCGCCGGCGAATCCGAACGCGCCGTCGATCAGGCCGTCGACGAACCATTTGAAGCCGACCGGGGTTTCGACCAGCCGGCGGCCGAGCTTTTTCGCGACGCGGTCGATGATCGCGCTGGAGACGATGGTCTTGCCCACCGCGCTGTCCCTGCGCCAGTGCGGGCGATGTTCGAACAGATAGGCGATCGCGGCGGCGAGGTAGTGATTGGGATTCATCAACCCGCTGGAGCGGGTCACGATGCCATGGCGGTCGGCGTCGGTGTCGTTGGCAAAGGCGACATCGAATTTGTCGCGCATGCCGATCAGCCGCGCCATCGCGTAAGGCGAGGAGCAGTCCATCCGGATCTTGCCGTCCCAGTCCACGGTCATGAAGCGGAAGGTCGGATCGACCGCGTCGCTGACGATGGTTGCCGCAATGCCATAGCGCTCGATCACCGGCTGCCAGTAGCGCACCGCGGCGCCTCCGAGCGGATCGATTCCGATCTTCACGCCGGAGCCGCGGATCGCCTCCATGTCGACGACAGCGGCGAGATCGGCGACATAGGGGCCGATGTAGTCATAACGATGCACGCAGGCAGATTTGCGCGCGCGCTCATACGGGATGCGCCTGACGCCCTTCAGATCGTCTTCGAGGTAGCGGTTGGCGGCGCGCTCGATTGCAGCGGTGACGTCGGTGTCCGCCGGTCCGCCATTGGGCGGATTATATTTGAAGCCGCCGTCCTCGGGCGGATTGTGCGACGGCGTGATCACCACGCCATCGGCAAGGCCGCTCTCACGGCCCTTGTTGGTGGTGAGGATGGCGTGCGAAATCACCGGCGTCGGCGTGTAGCCGTCGTGTTCGTCGATCATCACCTCGACGCCGTTCGCCGCGAACACTTCCAGCGCGCTCGCCAAGGCCGGCTCCGCCAGCGCGTGGGTGTCGATGCCGACGAACAGCGGCCCACCGATGCCGCTGGCCTTGCGGTGATCGCAGACCGCCTGGCTGACCGCGAGGATATGCGCCTCGTTGAAGGCATTGTTGAAGGCGGAGCCGCGATGCCCCGACGTACCGAACGAAACCCGTTGCGCCGCTATGGAGGGGTCGGGCTTGCCCGCAAAATAAGCCGTCACCAGCCGCGGCACATTGGTCAGCATCGACGGCTCGGCGGGCTTGCCGGCGAGCGGATTTACTTTGGCGGTCACTGGGTTCCCTTGATGATTTCTGGGGCATTGTAGATGGGTTTTACACGTCCGAACAAGGCGCCCCGTTCTCTCCCCGTCATTGCGAGGAGCAAAGCGACGAAGCAATCCAACTTGCTTCCCTCACCATGGATTGCTTCGCGGAGCCTGTCGTCGGGCGCGCGTTCGCGCGACCCGTCGGCTCGGAATGACGAAAGGTGGGCTCACGTACTGACAACTGCTGACAGCGGGGCCGAATGCTCCGACCCGCATCTCGTTTAGCCCTTTTCTCGTCGCCGGACTCATCCCATATTCGCACCATGGCGAAGAATCCAGACAATCCAAAAAAGCCCGCAAAAACGCCGAAATCCACGGCACCAAGTTCTAAGGCGTCGAGGCCCGACGTCCAGCCGATCGGCCCGGCGCTGGCGGAACTGCTCAATCCCGCGATCAATCGCGGCGAGAGCGGCCTTGGCTCCGGCACCGGACTGCAGCCACCGCCGGACAATTCCTGGGACCGCCGCTCCGGCGGCGAAGCCGCCGCGCATCGCGCGCGCGCCTCGACGCGCGGCGCGGGTGAGGATGTAGCGAAGCGCGATGCTGCGGCGAAGTCTGGTGCCGTCACGAATCGCGATCCTTCCTTCTCCCCTCCCCCCACGCGCGAAGCGCGTGGCGGGGTCCGAGGCGAGCAAAGCTCGCTCTCGAGGTCGGGGGCGGGGGGTCTCTCCGCTCGCTCCTCTGGCAGCGACTTTGCTGAGGCACCCCCCACCCCCGACCCCTCCCCGCCGCTTCGCGGAGGGAGGGGAGAAGAAGATCGCCCCGGCCTCGGCGAGGCGCCGCAGCGCGAATTCGCGCCAGCCAATTACGGCACCGCCGCGACCATCCCGACGCTCGATCCGGAACTGGCAAAGCAGCTCGGCTTCACCACCGAGGAGGAAGACGCCGCCGCGATGGCGCGGCCGCCGCGCAACAAGATGGAGGCGCTTGGCGTCGCCGCCACCGCCGATGCGCTGGAAGCGCTGATCCGCGAGGGCCGCCCCGAGTTCAAGGGCGAAGACGGCCAGGTCAGGATCTGGACGCCGCACCGTCCGCCGCGCCCGGAGAAATCCGAAGGCGGCGTGCGCTTCGTCATCAAGTCGGAATACGAGCCCAAGGGCGACCAGCCGACCGCGATTGCCGAACTGGTCGAGGGCATCCAGCGCAACGACCGCACCCAGGTGCTGCTCGGCGTCACCGGCTCGGGCAAGACCTACACCATGGCCAAGGTGATCGAGGCCACTCAAAGACCCGCCATCATCCTGGCGCCGAACAAGACGCTGGCCGCGCAGCTCTATGGCGAGTTCAGGAGTTTCTTCCCCGACAATGCCGTGGAGTATTTTGTCTCTTACTACGACTACTACCAGCCCGAAGCTTACGTCCCGCGGACCGACACCTACATCGAAAAAGACTCGTCAATCAACGAGCAGATCGACCGCATGCGCCATTCGGCGACGCGGGCGCTGCTGGAGCGCGACGACGTCATCATCGTCGCCT